>CAYRBW010000023.1:0-6611 GCA_964422575.1 uncultured Limnohabitans sp. | reverse complement strand
TGTCCCCCTTGTCCCCCTTTCCCCCTACTCGTCCAATTTCCCCAATAAATTCAACGGGTTACGGCATTTTTGCCCCCGTCCCCCTGCCGCCCCCCTATTGCCCCCCTTTGCCCCCGGCACGCGCAAGTTCGCCGCTGACGGGCAACGTCCGCACCTGTGGACACCGCCGCATACCTTCGCCCCTGCTGGGTCAGCATGTGCCGAAGTGCGGGGGCATGGTCTCCACTGGCAGGCGGCCTAGCTGGCGGGGTCATGCCCCGGCTGTTCGTGGCTAACTTGACTGTTGTTTGGCCGCAAAAAGCATCTAAAAAGTGTTTGTGCTCCTGCCGTTGGGGCTGGCACAGTGCTAGCGCGGATGACAAAAAACGGAGGGCCTTGCCTGGAAACCAGCCGCATTTCTCAACTTCCAGAAAAGGACTTCCATCATGAAAAATGAATCCCTCCTCCGCGCCGAACAGATCGCAGCCCGTCTCGATATGTCCGTCTCCACCTTGCGCCGCCGGGTACGCGACGGCCGATTCCCAGCGGGAACCAAGTACCGCCACAACGTCACACGCTGGCCCGCTGAGGTCTTAGCTAAGTGGCTGGCGGTTCCGCCATGGAAAAGAGTACCGCCATGCTCGAGAGGCGGCGTGCCTCTTTGCTGACCAGTACGCCCTGCGCGACGGCTGTGCCGCCTCGCGGGGATCAAGAGCGGATCAAGAAATCTTCACTGAGTGCATTGCCGTTCAGGGGCTCTCCCGGGATAATTGACCCCAACAGCGTAAAAGACAGCGTGCCTCTAGGGCATTGTCTGTAAAACCGTAAGTGCCACTGCTCCCCGCAGTCGGCTGGAGTCACCGCCTCGGCGGCCTCCCGTAGCGCAGTGTTCAACCACTGTGGCTACGTGCGGCATCGCGTAGCCCGTCATCAATGGAGCTACGCCATGCTAGAAAAATCCATCCTCCGCGTCCCCGACGTTTGCAAGCTACTCAGCATTAGCCAGCCGAGCCTTTTCCGGTGGCGGCGAATTGGCATCTTTCCCCAGCCAGTCAAGTACGGCCCCAATACGGTCGGCTGGGAACGGCAAACCGTAGAGGACTGGCTGCAAGCCAAGAAGTCCGCTGGTCAAGCTGCTCAATAAAAAATCGCGGCCGCTGCAACGGCTCCCACCAAAGGAGCTAATGCGCAGCGAACCCACGAACAACTATTAAAAAACCTGAGCACAAACCGCGGAGGCAAAAATGCCACAAACTTCTATTCAACCTCAACTTCTTATTCCCGAAGCACTAAGGGAAATGCCTCAATGGGTCGTTGCGAATGACGACAAGGTTCCGCACGACCCGAAGACCAATAAACCGGCATCGGTAACCGATCCGGCGACTTGGGGATCATATGAGCAGGCCACCAACAATAAATTCTTCAAGCACGTTGGATTCGTGCTGACCAAAGAAGCCGGCTTTACCATCATCGACTTGGATGACAAGCCAGAAAAGCCGCTGACCGATGAACAACGGGCACGGCAAACCGCCATTCTTGACCATTTCGCCAGCTATACCGAACGCTCCATGAGCGGGCGCGGTTACCACATCATTGTGCGCGGCGTAATTCCTTCGGGGGTTCACCGCGAGTGCGTCGAAATGTATTCCGATAGCCGTTACATGATTTGTACTGGCAATGTCGTCAAGGAATTGCCCATTGCTGACGGCTACCAATCCTCGCTTGACAACATGCACCAGCAGATGAAGTCGGAAGGCTCCACTGTGGAATTAGATGCAGGCGGGTTTACCGACGCATGGGACGATGCCGAATTGTTTGAGCGGGCCATGCGGGCCAGCAACGGCGACAAGTTCAACGCGCTTTGCTGCGGCGAATGGGAGGCAATGGGCGAGTATCCAAGCCAGTCAGAGGCTGACTTGGCGCTCATGTCGATCATCGCCAACTACACCCGCGATAACGAGCAAGTGCGCCGTATCTTCCGCATGTCCGCGCTGGGCAAGCGAGAGAAGGCCATTAAGAACGACACGCACCTGAACTATGCGCTCAAGAAGATCAGGGGCAGTGAACCCCCACCAGTGGATGCGGCTCAGTTGAATATGCAGGCCGCTGAAGTGCTGGCGAAATTTCAACTGCAAACCGCAGTCTCTGACCAGCCGCTTCCCCATGCTGCACAGCTACCACCGCCGCCCGGTCTGATTGGAGAGATTGCCCAATTCATTCACGCGGCAGCACATAGGCAGGTTCCAGAAGTGGCATTGACGGCTGCACTATCACTTGCTGCTGGCATCTGCGGGCGGGCCTACTACACCTATACCGTGTCCGGGCTGAATCTGTATGTCGTCACCATCGCAGAAACAGGCGTCGGTAAAGAAGGCGGCAAGGAGGGCATTGGTCAACTGATGAATGCGGTTCGCCAGCAGGTGCCTCTCGCCATTCATTACATGGGGCCAGCCGTATATGCCTCTGGTCAGGCCATTTACAAGCAGCTTGCCGAGCAACCATGCCACCTTCACATTGCCAACGAGTTCGGGCATCTGCTGAAACGGATTACGGCTGCCAAAGCATCCCCCACGGATCAGGCCATGCACCAAGCATTCTTGGAGGCGCATTCTCAGTCTGGCCCGAATCGGAGCTTGGGTCAGTATGCCCACAGCGACAAAGACAAGAACACCCAAGTAATCCGCGCCCCCAGCCTGACCATCATGGGCGAATCTACGCCGGGAGTCTTTTTTGAAAACCTCAGTAGTGCGCTGGTTCAGGATGGTTTGATCCCGCGCTTACTGATTGTGGAATACACGGGCAAGCGCCCCCACAGCAACCCCAACGCTGGTGCGGTAGCCCCAAGCCAAGGCTTGATTGAACGGTTGACCAAACTGGTTGAAAACGCCTTGCGACTGGAGCAGATGGGGGAGTTCTGCAAGGTGCAAGCTGACCCCGATGCCAAGAAGCTGCTTGATGCTTTTGATTGGGATTGCGATGACCGCGTCAATGAAAGCACTACGGAAACACGGCAGCTCTGGAATCGGGCGCACCTTAACGCACTCAGGTTAGCTTCATTGATTGCAGTCGGGAATAACCCTTATCAGCCAGTTATTGACCAAGCCGCTGCGCAATGGGCGATTGACTTTGTGCTGCGCAGTGTCCACACGGTTCAGCATCATTTTGAATCGGGCGAAGCGGGGGGCAGTTCACAAAGCAAGGCAGAAGCGGAACTGCGCAAGCGCATCGTCGAATTCTTGGGCATGAGCGAATTGCAGCGCAGCAAAAAGGAGGGTATCTCGAAGGTATTCCGCACAGGCAACGTCATTCCGTATGACTACCTGCGCCGCGCGGTGCGCAAGGTGCAGCCATTCAAGGATAACTCGAAGGCGCTGGATGCAACGATTGAAGAACTGTTGAAGGCCGATGTGCTGCGCAAAGTCGGCCCGAATGACCCAGCCCGCAAAGGCTCAGTCGCAACGGTTTATGTACTTGGGGAGAACTGGAAATGAAACCATATCAACTGACTGGCCTGACCGCCGAAATTGCCGAGCGCATTAGCGCAACCGTTTATCGCAAGAGCCCCGGCCACACGGAGGCTGCGGCGCTGGCTGTCATGTCCTCGCTGGCGGCTTGCCGCTATTGGGTGGCGCGTCCACATGCGACCAATCAGGGTGACGACGCAAGCCATGAGCCTCGCGTCGTGCAACGCAATTTCATCCTCATTAACCAAGCCCCAGCGATGGCGGAGGAAACCTGCTCGGCGGCTGAACAGTTAATGTTTGATGCTGGGGATACCAATGTTCATCGGCATGGCCTTAGCGCCGCGAAGGCATGGCGGTATTCCACCAAAGAGCCGGGCTTTTTGCTTTTGATGCCATACGCGAAGCTGGAGGATTTCCAGAATCTTGACCCGCGAGAAAACGCGCACGCCACAGGCGAGGCTAAGGTCTTGGACGCTTTGCAGCGAAGCAAGCATGAAGGGGAGGCGCGGTATCCGCATCTGGTGCCGCAGGCGAGGGACATACAGCACGTATTGCCGCCTAGCGCACACACCATCTTGGCAGCCATCGGGCGGGATGACCTGAAACGCAATCTGTCGGAATACTCGTCGGGCGGGGTGCTGGGTTACTGTGCAGTCTATGCACCAGCCGGGGAGACGGCATCGAATCCTCACCGAGAAACGCGCTTGATGAATACCAAGTTGGCAAAGCGCATCGGCAAATTCACATCTGCCCGCCGAACCTTCATTCCGCCGGTTACTGTTAAATGGAATGTGGTCGCAGCGGCCATTTTCACGAGATTCAATCAAAGACTTGGCTTTCGTGACATGGAGCGGCCTTTCCTGCCGGACTGGGTAGAACTGGCCGAACAGGTGATTGACATGGCGGCATTGCTGGCAATCGGCGACAACGCAGATGCACCCGTCATCACCGAGGGCAACATCATCGCTGCCATCTACATCGCCATGCGCGGCTACTGGAGCTATACGCGGATGCTGGCCCGTAACTCACCCAGCGTATTGAGCTACGCGCCATTGAGGCGGCGGCGCGGCTGACGGGGGCTAAACGCCCCTTACCAGCCCTTGCCCTCCCTACCCCGTAGGCCAGCCCCACCACAGGCCCCTACGGGGCGTTTTGCCCCCTTGCCGGGGCAGTGTGGTTACCCTTTCAGCCCCGCCACTGGCCCCTTCAACGCCGCCTCTAGTTTGAGGATGGCCGTTAGCATTCGATCCTGCAATTCGGGCCACTCATGTTCTGGCAACTTCCATCCGCCCGCCAAGTCGGTACAAATTCGACAGCCGATTCTTGTTGGCAATTCTTGCCAGTCCAGCGGCCCACCGAAGGCCTCTTCAATTTCTGCCTTGCGAGCATAAAGCGCCTGAAACGCTGCCTTGTTCCTCTGGTCGCTATCCTTGCCCATGCTGATGTAGCACTCGATACGGGCACGATCCTCGGTGACGGATGCGGTAAGTGCAAAGCCACTGCGGCCAATGCCAGCCGACAACCAGTGATCGGTGGTGCTGCTGCGGCTAGCATAAAGTGGAGTCTTGACCTTGGAACGGTCAATGTAGATTGACCAAAAACGACGCAGTAACTCCTTGCGGGTACTGAGCACCTTTTTTACTTCCAACTCGCGGCTACGTACTTTAATTTCGTAGTCCGCCGCCTCTGGCAAGGGAATGATCTGAGTGGCATCGATCAGCACATCTGCACCTAGGCGGTAGGGCTTAAGTCGGATGCAAGTTAAATCTATTCCATGCCGGTTAAGCCAGATAACCGAGGTCGTCAGCTCCGTGGAAAAGTCAGCCGACACCAAAATGATGCGAACGTCATCGACCAACTCTGCCTCTTCGGTCGAGTTCAATTCCAAGAATTCCAGCACTTCTTTGCGGGCTATCGCTTCTGCATCATCAGTGGCCAACATTCGGGAATATGCGCTAATGGCTTGGTCGAGGGTCATACTGGACACCATGGCCGCATAGCGGAGAGCCTGTAATTCCATATGGCCACCGTCTTCGGTGCGCTTGATCTCGACAACGACTAACTGGGCTTGCTTGTTCAGACAAAGCAGGTCGATGCGTCGGCTACTTTCTTCCCACTCGCCAAACTCTTCGGAAATGACCATCAAGTCATCACCCAGCACCGAAATGTCGGCCTTTAGCAAGCGTTGTAAATCCTTACGCTCAAGCATTTTCTCGCCCACAAAGGTAGTGGGCTTGATTGCCTCGAATTTATCGCTGGTTACTTTATACAACGGCATCTTGCATCCCTTTCATGTGGAAGGGCACCAGCCATTTCACCAGTACCACAGCCCACTCTTACCCCTAATCGTACCCCCGGCAAAAATGGCCTAGGGTCACCACAGGGGCAAGCCCCGCGAACAACATGCACCCCCAGCAGTCGGGGGTGCAAACAAAAAAGCCCGCGATGCTCTGCGGGCTTGCCTGTAACCCATTGATTTTCAACGGGATTTTGGTAGGCCGTGAGTGACTTGAACACTCGACCAAAGGATTATGAGTCCTCTGCTCTAACCAACTGAGCTAACGCCCCGAACCAGCGGGTGATTGTAGTGGGGTTGTCACAGGCCGATTTGTGGCGGTACAACACTAGCCCAGCTGACCTGCACCCGTCGGTCCTATCAACCTAAATCCCGGAAGTTGGCTACGGCTTGTATTGCACAATCACCCGCCCCCCCAGGAGCCCCACATGGCCAATCTGTGCGAATACAGCGGACAGTGTTTCGCCGCGAAGTACCTGTCCAGCCTGGCAACGGTTTTCCTGCAAAATACGAACAATAATCTTTGGATATAGATGCGCACCTCTGACCAGGCGGCTTGCTAACGATTTTTGCGATCAAACCGCACACCACTTATATTTCACAGAATTCGAGGGCTCCCGTACGATACCGATGAAGAGTAGAAACCTAGGTGGGAGAGCGTCTGCACTGGATACTATGGATGCGCCAGGTCCAATACCGCCTGAATTGCATCCTCGAATTCCTCCGGCGCGTATCCCATAATCATTCTATTTCCAATAATCACCAAGGGAAACGTTCTGCCCCCAGCTCGCAATTTATCAAACTGCCGCCCCCCGGCCTCATTTTTCTCTATATCTTTATACAGAAAATTAACTTTTCGATCCCTTAAGTAC
>CAYRBW010000022.1:0-19919 GCA_964422575.1 uncultured Limnohabitans sp. | reverse complement strand
AACAGCAACCTCGATCAGAGCCTCTCTCGGGCCCGCTTCGATGCCACGAAGCTGTCCGAGCTGGACGCTTCCGAACGAGCGTTGGCTGTGGCGCGTATGAAGCTACCGAGCTCGTCTTCGTTGAAGATGCCGCCCTGCCCAGCACGGATCTTGTCGGTCAGTGCCGCGTCTTCGGGTTTGAACTGGCGGGCCATGCCCCAGTGGTACCAGTGCGAGGTCTCGGTCTCGGGCGTGATGAAGTCCACCACCACGCTGTAGGCCTTGTGCTCGGGCGCGGCGTCAAAACCGCCTTGACCTGCCAGCGCCACGCCCACGTCGATCATGACGTGGCTGGGTGGCGTGAAGCGGCAAATCTGCCAGCGGTCCACCTTGGCCTGCGGGTCCAAGCCGTTGGCACTCATGGCCATTTGCCAAAACGGTGGGGCCTGAATGCCTTGCATGTGGCGCTGCAAGATGACTTGGTCGCCATCGACCTGGGTCTCGCACGGGGTCTCGTCGATTTCGGGCTGACCGATGCTGTTGGCGTGCACATAGGTCTCGTGCGTGAGATCCATCAGGTTGTCGATCATCAGGCGGTAATCGGCTTTGACGTGGTACAGCCCGCCGCCATAGGCCCAAGCCGGGTTGTCAAAGAACTCGAACACCGGCATCTGGGCTTCGTCCACCTTGGACTGGTCACCAGGCCAGACCCAGACGAAACCATACCGTTCAACCACGGCATAGCTCTTGACCGCTGGAAAGCCACGCACGCGCTGGCCTGGCATGTGCACGGTTTTGCCATCACAGCCCATCTGTAGACCATGGTAACCACACACCAACTTGCCATTGCAGACCTTGCCCAAGGACAAGGGTGCGCCACGGTGCGGACAAAAGTCTTCGACCGCCGCGACCTTGCCTTCAGGGCCTTTGAAGAAGGCCATCTGCTCGTTGCAGATAGTGCGGCCCAGAGGCTTGTCGCCCAGAGCGTTCAGATCGGCCAAGGAACAGGCCACGTACCAGGTGTTTTTGATGAACATCTTGTCCTCTCTTGTTCAATTCAAAGCTTGCGGGCCACGCCCAACAAACTGTCCAGCAGTTCGGGGTTCTCGCGCAACGTGTTGGCGTCGCTGGCAAGCACCACATTGCCGTGGTCCAACACCACGGCGCGGTGGCTGATCTTCAAGATTGCTTGTGGATGCTGCTCGACGATGATGGCCGACAGCCCTTCTTCGCGGGTAATGCGGGCCATCGCACGCAGCAACTCTTCCACAATGATCGGGGCCAGGCCTTCGAGCGGCTCGTCCAGCAACAACAAACGCGGGTTGAGCACCAGCGCCCGACCCACGGCCAGCATCTGCTGCTCGCCGCCCGACAGCTGTGTGCCCAGGTTGGTTTTGCGTTCGGCCAAGCGGGGAAACATCTCGTACACCCGCTCCGGCGACCAAGCACGGCTTTGCCGTGCGGGCCGGGCCACCGCCGTCAAGTTCTCGTGCACCGTGAGCGACTTGAAAATATTGCGCTCCTGCGGCACCCAGCCAATGCCTACGGCAGCGCGCTCGTGCGAGGGCAAGGTGTGCAAAGACTGGCCACCCAAAAAGATGTGCCCTCCATGCTGACGCGTGGCTCCGGCCAACGTCTCCATCAGGGTGGTCTTGCCCGTGCCGTTGCGGCCCAGCAGTGCCAAGGTTTCACCCTCGCCCAGCGTGAAGCTGATGTCGTTCAGCACCACGGCTTCGCCGTAACCAGCGCTCAGGTTTTCGACCTTCAACAATTCAGCCATGGGCCATCTCCGCGCCATGCCCCAGGTACACCGCCTTGACTTGCGGGTCAGCCGCAATCGCTTCGGGCGTGCCCTCGGTCAGCACCGCACCGTTGACCAGCACGGTGATGCGGTCGGCAAATCCAAACACCAAATCCATGTCGTGTTCGATCAACAACACCGACACCTCGGCGGGCAAGGCCGCCACGGTCTGCAGCAACTCTTCGCGCTCGCCCGCAGGCACACCGGCCACCGGCTCATCGAGCAGCAGCACTTTGGGTTCACAAGCCAGGGCAATCGCCATCTCCAGCAAACGGCGCTTGCCATAGGCCAGGTGCTCGGTGCGCTGGTGCATCACTTCGGTCAGGCGAAACAATTCCAGCCACTGTTCGCAGCGTTCGACCACGGCAACGTCTTGCCCCAGCTTTGACCACCAGCGCCCGCCCAGGCCGCGCTGCTGCGAGACCACCATGGCCAGCGTTTGCAAAGGCGTCATGCTGGCAAACAGCTGGTTGATCTGAAAAGTACGCACCAGCCCGCGTCGCACCCGCTGGTACGGCGCGAGTTGGCTGATGTCCTCACCCAGCAATTCGATACGCCCCGAAGTGGGCGGCAGCACGCCGGTGAACAAATTGATCAAGGTGGTCTTGCCAGCACCATTGGGGCCGATCAGCGCGTGGCGTGCGCCCTGGCGCAGCACCAAGTTGACGTGGTCTGTGGCGGTGATGCCACCAAACTGTTTGACCAGCCCTTGGGCCTTCAAGACGATGGGGGTATTCATGACCAAAGCATTCATTGCACACCGCCTTTGGCGTCTGCCGCACGGCCAAACCATCGCCATGGCCGAATCAAGCGCTCGCGCCCCACCATGACCAACACCACCAAGAACAGACCGATCCAGAAGGTCCAGTACTGCGGCGTGATGCCTGCGATCACATCGTGCATCAGCTTGAACACCACCGCGCCCACCACACCGCCATAGAGCCAACCCACACCGCCAATGACCAACATCAGCATCACGTCGGCGGAACGCTCCAGCGCGAACACATCAAGCGAGGCAAAACCAGTGGTCTGCGCCATCAAGGCTCCCGCCGCACCCGCTAACGTGGCCGCCAAGGTGTAAACCACGGCCAGCCGCTTGTGCACCGGAATGCCAATGGCCATGGCGCGCAGCGGGTTGTCGCGCACCGCCATGAGCGTGGCCCCCCAAGGCGAGTTCACCCAGCGCCTGGCCAGCGCAAACAAGATCAACAACACGCTGAGCGAATACCAGGCTGCCGTCTGACCATACAAGTCAAATTCAAATCGACCCAGCACCGAGCCCATCGTCACGCCCTGCAAACCGTCTGAACCACCCGTGAGCCAGTCGAGTTTGTTGGCCAGCTCCATCAAAATCAGCGCCATGCCCAGCGTCACCATCAGGCGGGTCAAGTCGCTGCCGCGCAATATGGTGAGTGAACACAGCGCACCCAGTAGCGTGGCGCAGCCCATGCCAAACAGCAGGCCCACCAAAGGGTCGGGCATCACATGCTTGGCAAACAGGGCCGCCGCATAGGCGCCAAAACCCAAAAACGCCGCATGCCCCAGCGACACAATGCCGGTGTAGCCCAGCACCAAATCGAGCGACACCGCGAACAAGGCGACGATGGCCACCTCATTGACGATCAGCGCATGCCCCGGAAAGGCCCAAGGCATGGCAAAGGCCAGCAGCCAAACCATCGGCTCCCAGCCCCGCATACGGGCGGTGGACAGCAAGTGTTGTTGTGCGTTGAAAAGCGTCTTCATGTCAGCGGCCTCCCTTGCGCACAAACAGCCCTTGCGGACGCCAAATCAAAATCGCGATCATCAACGAATACACGATGAAGGAGCCGAGCTTGGGCATGTAGTACTTGCCAGCCACATCGGCCATGCCCAACAGCAGCGCCGCCCACAGCGGGCCGGTGATGGACGAGGTGCCACCCACGGCCACCACGATCAAAAAGTACACCATGAACTTGAGCGGGAAAGTCGGGTCCAAGCCCAAGACCTCCGCGCCCAATGCGCCCCCCAAACCAGCCAAGCCCGAACCCACGGCAAAGGTCGCGGCAAAAATCAGGTTGACGCGGATACCCAAACCCGCGGCCACACGCGCATCGTCCACACTGGCGCGCAAGCGGCTGCCAAAGTGCGTCTTGGCCAGCACAAACTGCAGGCCCACCGTGAGCGCCGCGCACACGGCAATGATGAACAAGCGGTAGTGGCCCATGCCCAATTCAAAGACTTCGCCAGCCCACAACTCGGTGCGGCCCCTCAGCCACTCGGGCAGCTGCATGATCTGCTGCTGCGAGCCCATGAAGTAATCCACACTGGCCACCGACATGAACGTCAGACCGATGGAAAACAGCACCTGATCCAGGTGCGGCTTGCGGTACATATGGCGGTAAAGCGTGCGCTCCAGCACCGCCCCCAACAAAGCAGCTCCCACAAAGGCGATGGGCAGACATGCCAAAAAGGGCACATCCCAGCGCTGCATCAACAACACCGTCAAGTACCCACCCACCATGGCAAAAGCCCCGTGCGCGAGGTTGATGAAATTCATCAAGCCCATGGTCACGGACAAACCCACGGCCAATATGAAGAGCAGCATGCCGTAGGCGATGCCGTCGAAGAGGATGGTCAGCATGTGTTGGTGATGTTGTTTTTGCAGGAGCGCACAACGTGTGCTCCTGCAAGAGAAACGGCTTACTTGGCCTTGCCGGGGTCTTTCACGTCCTTGATGGTTGCAAATTCCTGGTTGAACAATTGCCCACCCACCTTCTCCACCTTGCGGATGTAGATGTTGTGCACCACATCGCGGGTTTGCGCGTCGATGAACATCGGGCCACGAGGGCTTTCAAACACCTGCCCCTTCATGGCATTGAGCAAGGCTTCACCGCCCGCGCCTTTGCTGGCCTTGGCCGCTTCATAGATCACACGCATGCCGTCATAGCCGCCCACCGCCATGAAATTGGGGCGCAAACCGTTGTTGGCTTTTTCAAAGGCAGCGACAAATTTTTTGTTCAGCGGTGAGTTGTGCGAGGCCGAATAGTGGTGCGAAGTCACCACGCCATGGGCCACATCACCCATGCTGTTCAAGATGTCGTCGTCGGTGATGTCGCCGGTGCCGATCAGCTTGATGCCAGCCTTGTCCATGCCGCGCTCAGAAAACTGCTTCATCAATGCGGCACCCGCGCCGGATGGCACAAACACATAAACCGCATCGGGTTTGAGGTCACGCACTTTTTGCAAGAACGGTGCGAAGTCGGGGTTACGCATGGGTACGCGCAGGCTGTCGAGCACCTGGCCGCCGTTGAACATCAAACGGTCCTTGAAAAACTTCTCGGCATCGATGCCGGGGCCGTAGTCCGACACCAGAGTCACCACTTTTTTGATGCCATTGTTGGGGGCCCAGTCTGCAATGGCCACGGCGGCCTGGGGCAGCGTGAAACTGGTGCGCACAATGAAGGGCGAGGCTTGTGTGATGCTCGATGTCGCGGCGGCCATCACCACCATGGGTGTTTTGGACTGCGTGGCGATCGGGGCGGTCGCAAAAGCCAGCGGGGTCAAACCAAAACCCGCCAGCACGCTGACTTTTTCATTGACCACCATCTCTTGTGCCAGGCGCTTGGTCACATCGGCAGCGCTGGTGTCGTCTTTGACGATCAGCTCGACTTTTTTGCCCGCCACCACATCACCGTTTTGCGCCATGTACAGGCGTACTGCGGCTTCGATTTGTTTGCCCGTCGAAGCAAAAGGTCCGGTCATGGGCAAGATCAAACCGATCTTGAACTTGTCTTGGGCCATGGCCGTGGAAGCGGTCAAAGCCAGAGTGGCGCAAGCGATGGCGCTCAAAAATTGACGTTTTTGCATGCTCTGTCTCCTCGTTAAAAATCGGTTCAGGAAGGTCTGATCAGTTGCACACCGGGCGTGCCCGATGCCGTGGGATCGCGCAAAGCGACCTCCATGTTTTGGCGGGCAATGCGCGAGTGCTCACGCATGATGGCCTCGGCCCGACCGGCTTCTCGCCTTTCGATGGCGTTCAGCACCTGTCGGTGCTGGTGCTGCGCCACCACCAGAGTGTCGCGTGCGTGGGCATCCTGGACATGCACGCCCACAAAGCCTGAGGCCGATGCAAAAGGCAAGCTCGATGCGCGTTCGATCTCGCGGGCCAACACAGTGCTGTCGGCCATTTCGGACAGCTGCTTGTGGAACTGGCCATTCAAATCCACATAGGCTGAAAACGTGTCGTCGCTCAGCGCAGACGCTTGCAGCACCGCATCAATCTGGTCCAGACAAGTGCGCGCTTGCTGCAGCACTGTTGCACGCACGCCGCGCTCGGCCGCCAAGCGTGCGGCCAAGCCTTCGAGCGTGCCTCGCAGCTCGATCGCGTCGGCCACTTCACGCTCAGAAAACGTGCGCACCGCATAACCCCCATGGGGTAAAGGCTCCAACAAGCCCTCTTGCTTGAGGTGCATCAGCGCGGCGCGGATGGGGGTGCGCGACATGCCCAGGCGCTCGACCAGGGCCAACTCGGCAATGCGGGTACCCGAGGGCAAGTCGCCCGCCAAAATCCATTCACGCAGGCGTTGCTGGGCCTTGACGGCTTGCGAGCCGCCTGCTTCGGCCAAGTCGGCATCTGTGACGCGAGCGGTGAATGTGTTCATGAACAAGCAAGTTGGTGACCGACGGATTAAACCACCAAGACCCACATTGCTGTATACAAAAAACTCTTAAAACACGATTAAATGCTCAAAATTTAAGCAAAATTGCGATTTTCTGTATCCCAAGTGACAGGTGGTTGGTACAACGACAATGGCAAGACTGGATGAAATCAACACCATGGACTTGCAATATCTGGAATTCGACTGCAGCGAAGACACCGAGGGTGTGGTCTGCTGGGACGCCTTGGCCCAACCTGCGCCCAGCCACACAAGCGCATTGCTGCATGAAGTGACGCAGCTGCTGAGCTGGGCCAACCGCTTCAGCCCACAAGGCCCCGGCCCGCTGGACGAAGGGGCCGACTGGGACTTTGATTTGCAAATGCAACTGCACCCACCCCACAGCCCGCACAGCACCCCCGCCCAAGCACACTGGCACGCCGCGCAACAAACGCTGGACATCCAACCCGCACCTGGCCCAGGCGATCGCGTAGAGCTGAGCCTGAGCCTCAGCGGCACACCGGCCTTTGCCCAAGCACTCCGAGAACACTGGAACGTGCCATGAGCACCACGCCTCACAAGGCCCAGCGCCCTGCCCCAGTCAGCTTTGCACAAGCCCTGAAGTTCTGGTGTTAGGCCTGTGTGCGGGGGTGGGGTGGGTCATACAGGCACTGACGTGAGGAACTGTGATGAAAAATGATGGGAGGGCATCAAGCTGGAGATCACTTGAAAGACTGAATGGGCTCTCTTTCGCCTCCAAGGCTTTGTTGATTTATGGCGGATTGATGGGGCTCGCCTTGGGGCTCACCTACCTGATGTCACTGAGCGATGCCCGCACGCTGCGCGAGGTGGGCATTTGGTTCAAGCCCATGAAATTCATGGCCGCCACCGCGCTCTTTGTCTGGACCACCGTGTGGCTCAGCGAATGGGCCAATCCGGCTGTCGCGCAAAGCGGTGCCTACCAAGGCATCTGTCTGTTGATCGTCCTCACCTCCTTGTTGGAAGTGGTCTACATCAGCGACCAGGCCTCGAAAGGGGCGGCATCGCACTACAACACCAGCGACGCGTTTCACGCCTTCATGTTTGGGCTGATGGGCCTGGCCGCCGTCGGACTCACGGCCTCACAAGGCTGGCTGGCCTGGGAAATTTGGTCAACACGAGGCCCCCAAGGCCTGTCTGTTTCAGCTTGGGGCGTGGTGATGGGTTTGGTCCTCACCTTCGTGCTGTCCACCATCAGTGGCTTCATGTTGGGCGGCCATCAACCCCCAGCGGGCCAAGGCTTGCCGCTGGTGGGCTGGCATCTGCACCAAGACATTCGCCCAGCGCATTTTCTGGGTGTGCACGCACAACAACTCATCCCCCTTTGGGGCCTGATGGCACAGCGGTGCTTTGGCAGTCACGCCATGCAAGCCTTGGGCGCTGGGTCTGCGCTGTATGTGCTGGCTTGGGGCGTGCTGACTGGTTACGCCCTGCAAGCTTGAATCACTCCACCGTGATCTTCTCGTCCTTCACGATCTTGGCCATGGCCGGGATCTCGGCCTTGAGCCAGTTGCCAAACTCCGCTGGGCTCATGGTCGAGGGCTCCGCACCCAGCGTGCTTAAGCGTTCGCGCACATCCGGCATGGCAGCGATGCGCTGCACTTCAGCGTGCAGTTTGTCGATGACGGCTTTGGATGTGCCCGCCGGGGCCAGCAGGCCCTGAAAGCTCCCCGTTAAAAAGCCCGGCAAGCTTTCGGCCACGGTGGGGGTGTCGGGCATTTGCGCGTTGCGCTTGGCGCTCGATATGGCGATCAGTTTGATCTTGCCCGCTTTCACATGCGGGTAGGTGGCCACCATGCCGTTGAACATCACATCCACCTGGCCGCCAATCAAGTCGGTGATGGCTTGAGCGCCGCCTTTGTAGGGCACATAGCCCCACTCGATCCCGTGGCGCTGCGCGTACATGACGCCCGCCAGGTGCGAGGCGCTGCCCATGCCTGCGGCCACCGCGTAGTTGAGCTTGCCCTTTTGCGCTTTGGCGTAGGCCACCAGCTCGGCCGGGGTGTTGGCGGGCACCTTGGTGCTCACGGCCAGCAGGTGCGGCGAATACGCCACCATGGCCACCGGTGCAAAATCTTTTTCAACCGTGAAAGGCAGCTTGAACAAAGCCGGGCTGATGACCAGATTGCCCACATCCATCAGCACCAGGGTGTGGCCGTCGGCAGCCGACTTGGCCACCGCGTCGGCCCCCAGGTTGCCGCTCGAGCCTGGCTTGTTCTCCACCACCACGGGCTGGCCCCAGCTCTCGGTCATCTTCTGGCCGATCAGGCGGGCCAGTACATCCGACGTGCCGCCCGCCGGGAACGGCACCACAATCTTGATGGGTTTGTTGGGATAGGCGGTTTGGGCAGCAACAGGCAGGACTGTCAGTGCCAAGATACCCGTCAACATCGAAGTGAATTTGCGTTTTTGCATGGTGTTGTCTCTGCGTCTAAAGTTTCACGATAGCAGGACTGCATCAGCAAGGCCGTCCTGCTCGGGACAAGAGCCAAGCAGGCGCATCTTGCAAAGCCACGGGACGCAAAAAGCGCTCCATGGCCGCATCCCCCACAGAGGTGGTCATGGGCTGAGTCGACGAAGGCCAAGGACCGCCGTGTTGCTGGGCTGCCGTGACGGCCACGCCCGTAGGCACACCCGCAAACAGCACACGCCCGGCAATCGCCATCGCAGCACGCACCAGGGCCTGGTTGTCTGGCGTGTCTTGTTCTGCGCCCCACAGGGTCACCGTCAAGCTGCCTCCCACCGCCTGCAAGACTTCTGTGACCTGAGACATGTTGTCTGCCCACACGACCAAACTGGCGGGCCCAAAGACTTCTTCGCGCAACTCGGCCTTGGCGATGAAATGCACCGCATCGATCTCGGCGAGGAATGGCCGTGGGGCCTCGGCATTGCCTGCCTCGTGCAACAAGGGTTTGACGCCTGAGACAACAAGGTGGTCAACGCCGGCATCGAATGCTTGACGCATGCCAAGTGTGAGCATGGTATGCGGATTTTGTGCAGCCAAAGCTTGCGTCAGTTGAGAAACGAACGACTGGCTTTCAGTGCCTTTGAGCAAAATCACCACGCCCGGGCTGGTGCAAAACTGCCCGCAGCCCAAAGTGATGGACCCGGCCAGCAAAGTGGCCAACTCGGCACCCTTGGCCGCCAAAATCCCTGGCGTGGCAAACAGCGGGTTGATGGAGCCCAATTCGCCATAAAAAGGGATGGGGCGGGGTCGGGCATTGGCCTCGGCCTGCAAGGCTGCGCCACCAGATGTTGAACCCGTGAAAGCGCCTGCCGCAATGGCAGGGTGACGAATCAAGCTCACGCCCACATCGCGCCCACCGCCTTGCACCATGCCGATCAGGCTTGTGGGCAAACCCAACTGCTTCAACACGCTCTGGGCCAAGCCATGCACACGGTTGGACAAGAGCAAATGACCGGAGTGCGCCTTGACCACCACCGGGCATCCTGCAGCCAAGGCCGATGCGGTGTCGCCCCCCAACACGGAAAACGCAAACGGAAAATTGCTGGCCGAAAACATGGCCACTGGCCCCAAGGGCACGCGTTGGCGCACCATGGCGGGGTGCCCCACCGGAGGCGCACCGGCCACCGCAGGGTCGTCCAGCACATCAAATGCCACGCCTCGTGCTGCCATAGCGGCAAAACGGCGCAACTGGAATGCGGTGCGGTCCAGTTCACCATTCAAGCGCCCTGGCCCCAAGCCGGTTTCTTCATCGGCCAGTTGCACCAAGGCTTCACGGTCAGCTTCCAATGCTGCGGCCAGACCTTCGAGCAAAGCGGCGCGCTCTGCGCCTGTGCTGGTGGTCCATGACACAAAGGCTTGCTGGGCTGCGGTGGCCGTGGCATCCACTTGTTCGGCGGTGTGCGCCAACAAAGGGGCACCAAGAGATTCACTTGTGCGTGCCTTGAAAGATTGAAGTTGTTTCATATCGTCAAAAAGTTGGAATTACAAAAAAGAAGCAGCGCAAGCAATTGCGCTCACATCAGCAAAGACTCCGTGGTTAAATCAGCGCACCATGCAAGGTCGTTTGGGATCAAACTGCCATCCTGGAATCAGGTACTGCATCCCGACCGAGTCATCTCGCGATCCCAGGCCCTGCTGCATGTAAAGTCTTTGAGCGACTTCCACTTTCGCCATGTCCAGTTCAACACCTAAGCCAGGTTTGTTGGGAACTTCCACATGTCCACCAATGATTTTCAAGGGCTCTTGGGTCAAACCATGACCATCCTGCCAAATCCAATGGGTGTCAATCGCCGTGACCTTACCCGGTGCAGCAGCGGCCACATGGGTGAACATGGCCAAAGACACATCGAAATGGTTGTTGGAGTGCGAGCCCCAGGTCAGACCCCAATCGCGGCAGGTTTGCGCCACGCGCACCGATCCAGCCATGGTCCAAAAATGGGGGTCAGCCAGAGGAATGTCCACACTTTGCAAGGACAGGGAATGCACCATCTGTCGCCAATCGGTGGCTACCATGTTGGTGGCCGTGGGCAAACCCGTGGCGCGCCGGAACTCGGCCATGACCTCACGCCCGCTGAAGCCCTCTTCGGCACCGCAAGGGTCTTCGGCATAGGCAACCACCCCCCTCATGTCGCGCATCAAGCGAACCGCATCCTTGAGGCTCCAACCGCCATTGGGGTCCAGTGTGATCCGCGCATCTGGAAAGCGCTCATGCAAAGCGCGAACCGCCTCAACTTCTGCATCACCCGAGAGCACCCCCCCTTTGAGCTTGAAGTCATTGAAACCGTACTTTTCTCTAGCAGCTTCAGCCAGCCGAACGACCGACTCGGGGTCCATGGCCACCTCGTTGCGCAGACGGAACCAGGCATTGTCAGCCCCGGGCTCGGTCCGATACGCCAAGTCGGTTTTATTTCTGTCGCCAATGAAAAAGAGGTACCCCAACATTTCGACCGATGACCGCTGCTGGCCTTCACCCAGCAGTGCAGCCACCGGAAAATTAAGGTATTTGCCCAACAGATCCAGCATGGCTGATTCGACCGCAGTCACAGCATGAATGGCGGTTCGCAGATCAAATGTTTGCAGTCCACGACCGCCTGCATCACGGTCTGCAAATTGGGTGCGCATGGCATTCATCACGGACTGAACGTTGCCAATCGATTGGCCGATAAGCAAGTCAGCCGCATCTTCCAGGGTGACACGGATTTTTTCACCTCCCGGCACTTCACCCAATCCGGTTTGCCCAGAACTGTCGGTCAAAATCACGATGTTGCGCGTGAAATAAGGCCCGTGTGCCCCCGACAAGTTCATGAGCATGCTGTCATGTCCTGCGACAGAAATAACACGTAATTGGGTGATGGTGGGAGTCGATTTGGCCATGAATTTCTGAGTCGATGAGATGCATTCGGTCTGACAATCAACGCACATGCCGTTCGTGCATGCGGCTGATGCTCAGTCGAGTTTGATATTGGCTGCTTTGATGACCTGCGCCCACTTGTCGATCTCGGCTTTCTGGAAAGCCAGCACCTGTTCTGGCGTCAGGGTCGAAGGCTGCATGCCCAGGCCCTTGATGCGTTCTTGCATTTCGGGGGTCTGGATGATCTTCAAAATCTCGGCGTGCAGTTTGTCCACGATGGGCTTGGGTGTGCCTGCGGGTGCAAACAGTGCTTGCCAAGACACCACTTCAAAACCTTGTGTCCCGGGCCAGCCCGACTCGGCCACGGTGGGCACATCGGGCAGCGCATCGCTCAAGCGCTTGGCCGAGGTCACGGCCAGCGCACGCAGCTTGCCGCTCTGGATGTGGGCACCCGCCACCACGGTGGTGTCGAACATGAAGTCCACCTGGCCACTCATCACGTCTTGAATCGCAGGCGCGCTACCTTTGTAAGGCACATGGGTGAATTTGACGCCGCCCTTGAAGGCCAGCAGCTCTTGCGCCAAATGTTGCGAGGTGCCGTTGCCCGCCGATGCACCGGACAGCTTGCCGGGGTTGGCTTTGGCCGCCGTCAGCAAATCTTTGAGTGTTTTGTAAGGGCTGTTGGCCGCCACCACCAGCACCACTGGGTTGGTGCCGTACAGGTACACCGGCGTGAACGACTTGATCGGGTCGTAGCCCAGCTTGGGGTACAGGCTCACGTTGATGGCGTGCGAGCTGATGGTGCCGCCGAGCAGGTTGTAGCCGTCGGCCGGAGCACGCGCGGCGATCTCGGAGCCCACGCTGCCACCCGCGCCGCCTTTGTTTTCAATGACCAAAGTGGTGCCCAACGCCGTGCCCAGCTTTTGCGAGACCACGCGGGCCAGGATGTCGGTGGTGCCACCAGCCGGAAAAGCCACCAGGTAGTTGATCGGCTTGGAGGGCCAAGCGGCTGTTTGACTGAAGGCAGCGGGTGCCATGGCAGCTGCGGCGCAGGCCACGGCGGACTGGATGAATTGGCGGCGTTGGGTCATCAAATGTCTCCTTGTTGTCGTCGAGCGGTTCAAGTGATCGGTGCAGGGTTAAACAACACCAAGGCGTTGTGCAGCTTCCACTGCTCAGACCAGGTTTTGCGGCCACTGGCCACGTCCAGCAGCATGCGAAACAGCTCCCAGCCGGCTTCTTCGATGCTGATCTGGCCGTCGGCAATGCGCCCGGCGTTCATGTCCATCAGGTCGTGCCAGCGGCGGGCCAGGTCGGTGCGGGTGGCCACCTTGACCACGGGGCAGGCCTGCAAACCGTAAGGCGTGCCACGTCCGGTGGTGAACACATGCACATTCATGCCCGCAGCCAATTGCAAGGTGCCGCAGATGAAATCGCTCGCAGGCGTGGCGGCAAAGACCAAGCCTTTTTGGTCGACTTTGAGCTTGTCGCCCGGGGCCAGCACGCTGGCAATGGCCGAACTGCCGCTCTTGATGATGGAGCCCATGGCCTTTTCGGCGATGTTGGACAAACCGCCCGCCTTGTTGCCTGGGGTGGTGTTGGCGGTGCGGTCCACACGACCACGGTCGAGGTACTGGTCGTACCAACCAAGTTCGCGCACGATGTCTTCGGCCACTTGCGCTGTGGCCGCGCGGCTGGTGAGTTGTTCCACCGCGTCGCGCACTTCGGTGTTTTCAGAAAACATCACGGTGCCACCGGCACGCACGATCAAGTCGGCCATGTAACCCACCGCCGGGTTGGCCGTCACGCCGGAGAATGCATCGCTGCCGCCGCACTGCACACCCACCACCAGGGCGCTGGCAGGCACCGTCTGGCGGCGGCGTGTGTTCAGCCGCTCCAGATGCGGTCGAGCACTTTGCACAATGTGATCGATCATGGACATGAAGCCCACATGCGCATCGTCTTGCAGACACACCAAGTCAGGGCCTTGGTCTTTCTCGCTGGCATCGTGGATCGGGAAACTGCCCACAGGCAACAAGCGATCAGGTTGCAGTTTCTCGCAGCCCAAACTGACCACCATCAACTCACCGCCAAAGTTGGGGTTCAGGCTGATGTTGCGCAAGGTGCGGATCGGTATCTCGGCACCCGGCGCGTCAATCGCCACGCCGCAGCCATAAGTGTGCTCAAGCCCGACCACACCATCCACATGCGGAAACAGTGGCAACAACTCGCGTTCGATGCGCTCCACCGCCACTTTGACCACTCCGGCCACGCATTGCACTGTGGTGGTGATGGCCAGCAGGTTGCGTGAGCCCACCGAGCCATCGGCGTTGACATAACCTTCAAACGTGAAACCCTCCAGCGGGGCTTGGGGCGCGGGCTGGACGGTGGCCATGGGCAGGCCTTGCAGTTCACGTGCAGACGGGATGTCGAGCAAACGCTCGTGCACCCAGCTGCCTGCCGCAATGGCCTCGCGTGCATAGCCCACCGGCACGTTGTAGCGCATCACAGCCTGACCTTGTGCCAAGTCCACCAAAGCCACTTTATGACCTTGCGGAACCTTGTCGCGCAGCCTCAGGCCCGCAGCAGGCCCGTCGGGCATGAGGGTGCCCGCAGGCAAACCGCCGTCGTTGGCGATGATGGCCACGTTATCAACCGCATGCATGCGGATCGCCAAAGGCGGGCGTGTAGAACTCATGGGCAGGTCGTTGCTCATTGGAGCAAATTGGGCAACCACAGCGTGAACGCTGGCACATAAGTCACCAACAACACGGCCACTGTCAGTGCCCCATAAAAAGGGGCAATGGTACGCATCACCTGCCCCACCGAGATGCCGCCAATCGCACAACCCACAAACTGCACCGAGCCTACAGGTGGCGTGTTCAGGCCCAAGGCGCAATTGATCAGCAGCATGATGCCGAACTGCATCGGGTCCATGCCAAAGTGCATGGCAATCGGCATGAAGATCGGCGTGCAAATCAAAATGGTCGCAGCCATGTCCAAGAAGGTGCCCAAAACAAACAGCAAGATGTTGATCATCAAGAAAATAACCCAAGGCTCTGTGCTGATTTTTTGCATCAACGCACCGGTCATCTGCGGCACTTCATACAGGGCCATGAAATAACCGAAGGCGTTGGAGATGCCGATCAAGAGCAACACCACACCGGTGGTTTTGCAAGCTTTGGCGCAGGCCTTGAGGAAATTTTGAAAGGTCAAGGTGCGGTAAACGATGACCGTGACAAACAAGGCCCAAGCCACGGCAATCGAGGCCGACTCCGTCGCCGTGAAAGCACCAGACAGAATGCCGCCCAAAATGATGACCACCACAAACAGACCGGGCAATGCCGCGCCAAAGGCCTTGAACACTTCAAGCCAACCAGGGAAGTTGCCATGGATCGGGTAACCCCGGCGCACCGCCACCCAGTAGGCTGCGCCGAGGTTGCACAGCGTCAAAATGATGGCGGGCACCAAACCCGCCAAGATCAAACCCAGCACGCTCACCGAGGCCAAGCCCGAAGCGGCCAGCGTGAAGATGATCATGTTGTGCGACGTGGGCATGATGGCCCCCACCAAGGCCGCGTGCGTGGTCACGTTCACCGCGTAGTCGGCGTCGTAACCTTCTTTCTTCATAAGCGGGATCATGACCGAACCCATGGCTGACACATCGGCCAAAGGCGAGCCGGCCACACCACCAAAAATGGTGCAACCGATCACATTGCTCATGCCCAGGCCACCGCGCACATGGCCCACCAGGCTGTTGGCAAAACGCACGATGCGATCGGCAATGCCGCCGTAGAGCATCAGCTCACCGGCGAACACAAAAAACGGAATGGCTAAAAAAGAGAACACCTGCATGCCACCGACCATTTTCTGAAACACCATGGCCACCGGCAAACCGGCAGCGATGATGGTCGCCACCGAAGAAAGGCCAATGGCAAAGGCCACCGGCACACCCAAAATCAAGAGGAGCGTGAAGCTCAGCGCAAGAACGGTGAGTTCCATGTTCAGTCCCAAACAGGTTCGACCACTTTGCCTTGCACCAGCGCAACAATGTGTTCAACAGAGAAAAGCAAAATCAAAGCACCCGCGATGATCACCGGCACATAGTCGATGCCATCGGGCACGGGCAACATGGGCTTTTTCTCGGCCCACTTGGCAGAGGCCCAGAGCCAGCCGCCTTGCACCATCAAAAAACCAAACACCGCGACCAGCGCGTGGATCAAAATTTCAATGCGGTGCTGCCATTTTTCGGGCAGCAAAACCACCAGCGACTCCAGGCCGATGTGGCCGGCATCGCGCACCCCCACGGCCAAGCCAAAGGCGGTGACAAAGAGCACGATCAACATGGCCAGGGCCTCGGCCCAGGTCGGTGTGTCGTTGAGCACATAGCGACCGATGACCTGCCACTGCACACACAGGATCACGGCGATCAAACCGATCACGGCCAAGACCAAGCAGATCTTGGAGACAGTCGCACAAAATTTGGTGAACATGAAACACTCCAGCCCCTGACACGAGGTCAGGGGCAGATGGGAAAAACCTATTACTTGGTGTCTTGGATCGTTTTGATCGCACGCTTCATTTCAGGCGTGGTCATGAACTTCTCGTACACCGGTCCCATCACGGCTTGGAACGATTTTTTGTCCACTTCCACAATCTCGGCACCAGCGGCTTTCACATTGGCCAGCGATTTGCCTTCGGCTTCGTCCCAGGCCTTGCGCTGCACGGCCACCGACTCTTTGGCGGCTTGGCGGATCATGGCTTGCTCGTTGGCGGGCAGCTTGTCCCACACCACTTTGGACATCACCAAAATCTCGGGTGCCATGGAGTGTTCGGTCTTGGAATAAACCTTAACAGCTTCCACATGCTTGGCGGTGTCAAACGAGGGGATGTTGTTTTCGGCGGCGTCGATCAAGCCGGTCTTCAAACCGGTGTACACCTCGCCATAAGGCATGGGCGTGGCGTTTGCACCCATAGCGCTGACAAGAGCCACCCAAAAGTCAGACTGCTGTACGCGGATTTTCAAGCCCTTGGCATCGGCCACTGATTTGATGGCTTTCTTGGCGTAAATGGAGCGTGCGCCACTGTCATAAAAGGCCAGCCCCACATAACCCACAGACTCACAGCTCTTCAAGATTTCTGTGCCAACAGGGCCATCCAGCGACTTGCGCATGTGGTCCACCGAGCGGAACAAGAAGGGCATGGTGGGCACCATGGTCATAGGGCAGATGCCGTTCATAGGGGCCACGTTCACGCGCACTAAATCCAGTGCGCCGATCTTGACCTGATCGATGGTTTCTTTTTCAGAACCCAAAGCGCCTTTGTTGAAGACCTTGATCTTGTGCTTACCACCCGACAACTTCTCTAGCACAGTGCTCATGTGCTTGACCGCGACCACGGTGGGATAGTCGTCAGCGTTGTGGATGTCGGCCGAGCGGAACTCGGTGGCTTGGGCGGACAAGGCCAAAGCAGCAGCGATGACCAGCAGGGATTGCTTGAGTTTCATGATGTTGTCTCCAGGGTTAAGTTTTTGAAAAACGCGTTACACACTTGCGGGAAAACGGGAAAACACAGGCTCAGGCAAACCGCGCACGCCGGGTTGCAAGGCAATGACAGCGCCACTTTGGCCACGCGCGGCGTCTGTGGTCTGCGCCGGGATGATCGACGTCACAAACATTTGGTCAAGATCATCTCCGCCAAAGGCGCACATGGACGGCTTGGGCATGGGTACCGTGAGCGATTGACACCACTGCCCTTGCGGATCAAAGGCGTGAATCTGACCGGCGTCGTTGCCACAGATCCAGTAATGCCCTTGCGCATCGACCGCCGCGCCATCGGGGCGACCGGGCCAGCCGTTCATGTCCACAAACAAGCGCTTGTTGCTCAAGCTGCCGGTCGCGACATCCAGATCAAAGGACCAGATTTTTTGCACCATGGGGTGTGAATCCGACAAATACAAGGTGCGGCTATCGGGGCTCATGCCCAGGCCGTTGGGTGTGAGTAAACCCTTGACATGCGGACCGGACAGGCCTCGTTCATCCAAACAATACAAACCACCCAAGTCAGAGGCCAAAGCCATGTCCATCACCATGGTGCCCACCCACAAGCGGCCACTGGTGTCGCAACGCCCGTCATTGAAGCGCATGCCGGGGGCGGGGTGTTGGATGTGGGCCAGCCAAGTGATGCTCACCTGTCCCTGCGCCTGCAAAGTGACGTGGGCAATGCCCGTTTCCATCGCGGCGATCAGTTGACCTTCAACAGGCGTCAAGGCGATGCAGCCCACGCGCTCAGGCATGCACCAGGACTGAACAGCTGCTGTCGAGCCGGGCTCAGTGCAACGGATGAAAGCCCCTTCAATGTCCACCCACCACAGACGATGGCAGCGCCCATCCCACAGGGGCGACTCTCCTACGCGGTCTTGTGTGTCGGCGATGAGCTGGTATGGATTCATGAAAAAAAGTGCAAGTGGCGGCGATGTTCTGATACATTGGCCTCAAGTGCTCGATATGATCAGTTGTCGTACAAGTTAATTGTGTAAGCCCCCCGTCAAAACTGGAATGCGTATTTACCCGATGAACGCCCCGCAAACCGCCCCCGAAAAACGCAAATCGCGCAGCCTGACCTTTGAACTGGTCGATCAGCTGAGCACCGAAATTCAGAATGGCACCTTGAGCAGCGGCCAAAAACTGCCCACCGAAGCGGCCATCATGCAACGCTTTGGTGTGAGCCGAACCGTGGTGCGCGAGGCGATCTCCAAACTGCAAGCCGCAGGCCTGGTGGAGACACGCCACGGCATCGGCACCTTTGTGCTGACGCCATCGGAGTCGCCATCGTTTCGGGTCAACCCCAGCCAGCTGAGCACCTTGCACGATGTGATCGCCCTGCTCGAATTGCGTATCAGCATCGAGACCGAAGGTGCCGCCCTGGCCGCTGTGCGGCGGACTGAAGCCAATTTGAGGGTGATGCAAGAGGCCATGAATTCATTTTCTAGCGCTATCGAAGAAGGCCGTGACGCCATCGCCGCAGACTTTCAGTTTCACCACGAAATTGCTCGCGCCACCCAAAACAACCACTTCGCCGACATGATGAATTCGCTGGGCGCACAGTCGATTCCCCGCGCACGGCTGGAGACCACGCCCGTCATGGATGCGACCCGACTGGCCTATTTACGGCGGGTGCACCAAGAGCACGAAAACATCTTGAACGCCATTGCCGCGCAAGACGCCGAGTCGGCCCGCGCCGCCATGCGCACCCACCTGTCCAACAGCCGAGACCGGCACAAAAAAGGTGCCTCCAGTCACCACTGAAGACGCTGACAAGGGTTAACACGCATCACCCGATATGGGCTTAAGTTGTACGATGTCTGTCTAAATAACCGCCGTCACACCATGTCCCAGCCTTCTTCCACTCCTGTCGTCACCCGCATGCAGGTGATCCCCGTAGCGGGTCACGACGGCATGTTGATGAACCTCAGCGGCGCGCACGGTCCGTTCTTCACACGCAACATCGTCATCCTGACGGACTCGTCAGGCCACACCGGCGTGGGCGAAGTGCCCGGTGGTGAAAAAATCCGCCAGACCCTGGAAGACGCGCGACCCCTGGTTGAAGGCCGGCCCATTGGCCAGTACAACGCCATGCTCCAAGCCATGCACCAGCAGTTTGCCGACCGCGACAGCGGTGGGCGGGGTCAACAAACTTTTGACCTGCGCATCACCATTCACGCCGTCACAGCCATTGAAAGCGCCCTGCTCGACCTGCTGGGCCAGCACCTGAACGTGCCGGTGTGCGCCTTGTTGGGTGAAGGCCAACAACGCAGCCGCGTGCAGATGCTGGGCTATCTGTTTTATGTGGGCGACCGCCAGCAAACCGCCCTCCCCTACCGCAGCGAGCCGGGCCAAGCAGACGATTGGCTGCGCCTGCGCCACGAAAAAGCCATGACCGCAGAAGCCGTGGTGCACCTGGCGGAAGCGGCGCAAGCGCGCTATGGTTTTCAGGACTTCAAGCTCAAAGGCGGCGTGCTGCGCGGCGAAGAAGAAATCGAAGCCGTCCGTGCCTTGCATGAGCGTTTCCCTGAAGCCCGCATTACCTTGGACCCCAACGGCGGCTGGTTGCTCAAGGACGCGATTCGCTTGATGCGCGACATGCATG
>CAYRBW010000021.1:0-20070 GCA_964422575.1 uncultured Limnohabitans sp. | reverse complement strand
GAGGTGCTCGACCCGCTCGTGTTGACCGGTGAGGATGACGCTTGGGTCTGGCGTGCGGCAGAACTGCTGTTCAGACGCCAACGCATCACCGTGCGTGATGGCCGCGTGCTGTCGGGCGACAGCGACACCCTCGACAACTTGCAAGCCACCGGCGGTTTGGGCGAGATGGGCCGCTTGTTGATGGAGGGCGGGGCGGCGCTCAAGGCGGTTGATGTGAAGGTGCTGCACAAGGACAACGAAGACCGTTACCTGTCGCAGCGCGAAGGCCTGGGGCGTTATGTCTTCTTGCTCGACATGACACACGAAATCCAGAACGAGTTGCCACACGGCTTGATTTTGAAAATGGTCAACGCCCGCTCAGGGCTTAAGGCTTTGTCGGTGGTGCTCGCCCGCTGGATGCAACACTTTTTGGGCGTGGCGGTGCAGATTGAGCCGGTGCAAAAAGTGGACGACCCGGCCTGGCGCTGGCATGTGGGGCTGGATGCCACGGCCACCGCTTTGCTCAATGACTTGTACCAAGGCGTCGAGCTGGAAGCTGGGCGTCAACAGCAACTTATCAGCCTGTTCAAGCTGCGCTTTGACAACCCGCAAGATATGCGTGCCGATGTGCAGGGGAAGCCGGTGTATTTGGGCTTGGCCATGAATGAACAGGGCTTGCTCAAACTCAAGCCCCAAAATCTGTTGCTCAACCTGCCTTTGCGCGAGAAAACTTAAGCTTGGTTGTCGCCAGTGGAGCTTCTAGGAACATTTATATGACACATTCGTTTTTCATCACACGCCGCCATGCTTTGGGTGTGTTGGCTGCCACAGCGGCGTGCCCCATTCGGGCTGCGACACCCTGGCCCGACACCCTTCGCGCCGCACGCGGCCAAACCGTGTACTTCAACGCCTGGGCGGGCAGCGAACGCATCAATGCTTATTTGCAATGGGCAGCGGGTGAGTTGCAGCGCGACTTTGGTGTCAAGCTGCAGCACGTCAAGATCAGCGACGCGGCCGATGTGGTCAAGCGTGTGCGCGCCGAAAAGCAAGCCGGGCGCAAAGACACCGAAGGCACGGTGGACCTCATCTGGATCAACGGCGAAAACTTTGCCGCCATGAAACGCGATGGCCTGTTGTCTGCGCCCTTTGCGCCAAGCTTGCCTAACTTCCAGTGGGTGGACACGGTGGGCAAGCCCACCACGTTGGTGGATTTCTCGGTGCCCACTGACGGACTGGAATCGCCTTGGGGCATGGCACAGCTGACGTTTTTTGCCGATGCCAAGCGTCTGGCCAAGCCCCCGCAAAGCATGGCGGAGTTGTTGGCCCTGGCCCGCAGCCAGCCTGGGCGCATCACCTACCCGCGCCCGCCCGAGTTTCATGGCACCACCTTCATCAAGCAGGCACTGATCGAACACGCGCCTGATGTGAAAGTGCTGGCCCAGCCCGTGACCGCCGCCGCACTGGAGGCGCAAGCCGCGCCGCTGTGGCGCTTTCTGGATGCGCTGCACCCGCACCTGTGGCGCGGTGGCAAACAGTTCCCGCAAAACTCGGCCGCGCAGCGCCAAATGATGGCCGATGGCGAGCTGCTGCTGGCGCTGACTTTCAACCCCAACGAAGCGGCCAACGAGATCGCCGCCAAGCGTTTGCCTGCCACCGTGCAAAGCTGGCAGTTCGCCAAGGGCACCATTGGCAACACGCACTTTGTGGCCATCCCCTACAACGCGCCCAGCAAAGCGGGCGCACAAGTCGTGGCCAACTTTTTGCTCTCACCCGCCGCGCAAGCGCGAAAGGCCGACATCGACGTGTGGGGCGACCCGACGGTGCTCGATGTGGCGCGCCTGCCCGCCCCTGCCCGTGCCCGCTTTCAGGCCGCGCCCCATGCTGGGCAAGTGCGCCAAAGCGCCCCGGCTTTGCCCGAGCCCCACGCCTCGTGGGTCGATGCGCTTGAAAAAGAATGGACCCGCCGCTACGGCGTTTGACCTGAACGGCGCTTCTTGTCGGGCGCTAGCTTCAGCTTTGTCATGGGGGGTGAGGTGCGTGCACTTGGCGGGGTTAATATCAGCGTTCACTCATATGATGAGCCCACGCAGGCCACGTCACTTCACGCACGCCCTTGGACCCCCGGCCCTTCATGCCCCGCAAGCCTTCATTTTTTGCCGTTCTTCTCACGCTGGCTTTGCACGCGGCGGTCTTGGCGTGGGCCACGGGTTGGGTCTTTTCATCTGCAGACAATCCACCACCGCCCCAAGCCAAGAGCACGGTGGTGTACTTGAACTTGCCCAAGCCGTCAGACCTGACGCAGCGCAAGCCTGTTGAGCCCAAGCCCATTACCGCGCCGGCTCAAAAACCTGCCCCAGCCTTGCCGCCAGTCATCACCGCGCCCGCCGCGCCAGCCACCCCGCCCAACACCCCCCGCGCCACGATGGCCGCACCGCCGCCGCCCACAGCCGAAGAATGGGCCTTTGCCGCCGGTTACACCAACAAGAACAGCAAAGGCTACCGCTACAGCTGGGGCCAGCAAGTGCGCAGCATGATGGGCACCGCCGTGGAAGGCCCCGACCAAGGCTTTGTGCGTTTTCGCATCGAGATCGCGCCCAATGGCACGCTGGTGCAACTGCAAACGCTGTGGACCACCTCCCCCGTGGCTGAAAAACTGGCGCGTCAAGCCATCCAAGCCATGCCCCCCTTGCCGCCCACCCCCACGGGCAAGCCGTTGGTGTTTGAGAAAACCATTTCGTTTTCGCCCTTCGCCAGCGATGGCCCGCCGCTTTACAAAGACGATTGCCTGCCCGACCCACCGGTGTTCCGCAACCCCTTTGCCTGGGACGGTAAATCGCCGCAAGTGGCCCCAGCGCCGGTGCAGGCGGCACCGTCCGATCCGCAAGCGCTGGCCGACTGCTTGCGCCAATTGCCCAAAGACTCGATCGAGGCTGAAAGTGCCCACGACCGAAGACTGATGGAGCAATGGGGCTCCGGTCAACTCAAGCGCTGAATTTCTCCGATACTCAAGTCACCACACCCGAATAGACAACCACCATGACTTCACGCATTTTTGAATTTGGCCAAACGCTGCCCGGCTACGACGTGCCGGTGCTCAACGAACGCGCGGTGCGGGCGAGTGCGGGCATCTTGTTTTTTGTGGCCATGGTCACCTTCATGCAGGCGCTGCTGCTGGGCAACTTCAAACCCACACAGGTGTTTGTGGTGGCCTTCCTGATCGAGTTTGCCATCCGCTTGTTTGTCAACCCGCGTTGGGCCCCGGCCATGATCGTGGGCCAGTGGGTGGTGCGCGGCCAAATGCCCGAGTACGTGGGCGCGCCGCAAAAACGCTTCGCCTGGAGCATCGGTTTGGCGCTGGGCTTGTCCATGTTTTATTTGATCGTGGTGCAAGGCGTGATCGGCCCCATCAACATGCTGGTGTGTGGCACATGTTTGCTCTTGCTGTTCATGGAGTCGGCCTTTGGCATTTGTGTGGGCTGCAAACTGCACGACCTGCTGCGCCCCCAAACCGCTCAGCTGTGCCCCGGTGGCGCATGCGCCTACACACCGCCCGCAGGGGCCGGTGGGCAGTGGGGCCACTGGGTCGTGTTGGTGGTGTTTGCGCTGGTCATGGTCGGTGTGGGGCGTTGGGTCAGCCACGGGCCCGATGTGCGTGGCATGCACCACCCCAGCATGCACGGGCAGGGCGCGGTGCAGCCAGCATCGCAGGCTGAGCAAGCCCCCGCATCCGGGCCCGACGCCGAGCGCTGCAAAGTGCCCGAGTTTGCCAAAGCCATGGGCCACGAAACCATCTGGAAACAGCACAACGGCTGCCTGTGAGCGCCTTGGCCCTTTTTGCTGCGTGGCTGCTGGCGCTAATGGCGGCTGTGCCCATTGGCACCGCGCTGTGGGCGGTGGGCGCGCAAATGCTCGACGCCACCGCCTGGCAAGCCCTGTGGGCCGACCCGCAAACTTGGCGTGCCTGGGGCATGACGCTGTGGACCGGTTTGGCATCGACCGCGTTGGCGTGGATCACGGTGGCGCATGTGCTGGCCAGCGGCTTCATCCGCCAACAACTGGGGCGCTGGCTGTCGCATCTGCCCGCCTTGCTGGCCACGCCGCACGCGGCCATGGCCATCGGGCTTGTGCTCTGGTTCTCGCCCAGCGGCTGGGCGCTGCGGCTGCTGTCGCCGGGCATTACCGGCTTTAGCGCACCGCCGCCCTGGTTCACCACACAAGACCCGTGGGGCCTGGGGCTGATCCTGGCGCTGTGGCTCAAAGAGGTGCCGTTTTTGCTGTGGGTGGCCGCCACCCAAATGCAGCGCGAAGACCTGCGCCTCCGCTGGCAAGCCGAATACGCGCTGGCCCAAACCCTGGGCCGCACCCCCGCACAAGCCTTTGCGCAAATCATCTGGCCGCAACTGGCCCCGCGCCTGCGCTGGCCGCTGTTGGCGGTGCTGGCCTATGGCCTCACGGTGGTCGACATGGCGCTCATCATCGGCCCCGCCACACCGCCCACCTTGGCGGTGCTGGCCTGGCAATGGCTGAGCGATGCCGACCTGCTCACGCAATCGCAAGGCGTGGCGGCAGCGGGGTGGTTGACGGGCACGGTGTTGGTGGCGGGTGTGTTGATGGTGGTGGCGTTGCGATTGGTCACGGCTACGCGCAAATTCGCGAGCAGGGGCAAGCGCCCACAGAGTCAGGCCACAGATCGGAAGTGCTCGTTCCCACAGAAAACCCCGACATGGCTTCTGCATTTTTGTAGGAGGCTGCCCCCGCAGCCGAATGTCATGTGGACCACCATCCTCACCACCTACATCGCCGTCTGGTTCGCCCTGACCGTGGGCAGTGTCTCGGGCGTGTGGCCTTTCCCCCAAGTGTGGCCCGAGTTGTGGACGCTGAATGCCTGGCAACAAGTGGCCAGCAGCGCGCACACCGTGTGGACCACGCTGGGCCTGGGTGTGGCGTCGGCCAGTGTGTGTTTGTTGTGGTCGGTGGCCTGGCTGGAGCTGGCCCCGCGCCGCTGGCAGCAGGCCTTGCAACCCTGGTTCTTGTTGCCGCTGGTCTTGCCTTCGGTGCTGTGGGTGGTGGGCTTGTACAGCCTGGCGCTGCACACCCGCCTCGAAGGCCAATGGCTGGGCCTGAGCTTGGCGCACGCGGTCATGGTTTTGCCCTATGTGCTGCTGGCGCTGGTGCCCGCGTATCAGGCGGTGGACCCGCGCCAAGCCGCGCTGGTGGCCAGCTTGGGCCATGGCCGCTGGGTGTATCTGTGGCGCGTGAAGTGGCCTTTGCTGAAATGCGCCATCGCCTCGGCCTGGGCCGTGGGCTTTGCGGTCAGCGTGGCGCAATACCTGCCCACGCTCTATGTGGGCGCGGGCCGCTTTGCCACCGTCACCACCGAAGCCGTCACCTTGGCCGCGGGCGCGCAACGCTCGCTCATGAGCGCCTACGCCGCGCTGCAAATGCTCTTGCCCATAGCAGCCTTTGCGCTGGCCGCGTGGCTGGGCAGGCCCCGCCGATTTGAGAAGATCGCCCCCATGAAAGCCACACCATGACCGACACCCCACAAGATGGCCTCTATCACGGAATGAACGACGGCATGAACGACGGCCTGCACGTTCACATCGAACGCTTGGGCAGCGCGCATCACGCGCTGGTGAGTGGTCTGCACCTGCATGTGCCGCCCGGCGAAATCCTCACGCTCATGGGCCCGAGCGGCTGCGGCAAAAGCTCGGTGCTCGCAGCAATAGCGGGCACATTGGCCAGCGTGTCCGAAGGGCTGCAGCCCCTGCAATTGCAAGGTTCGGTGCAACTCAATGGCCGCGAACTTGCGCACCTGCCCACCCATCAACGCGGCGTGGGCTTGGTGTTTCAAGACGCCTTGCTCTTCCCGCACATGACGGTGGCCGAGAACCTGCTGTTTGCTGTGCCCGCCTGTGGCACCAACGGCACCAGCCTCACCAACGCGCAGCGCCAAGCCCGTGTGCAACAAGCGCTGCAAGAAGCCGAGCTGAGCGGCATGGGCGAGCGCGATCCGTCCACGCTCTCGGGCGGGCAGCGTGCGCGCGTGGCGCTCATGCGCGCTTTGTTGGCCGAGCCGCAAGCGCTGCTGCTCGACGAGCCGTTTTCCAAACTCGACGCCGCCTTGCGCGCCCAGCTGCGCCCGTGGGTGTTTGCGCATGTGCGCGAGCGGCGCATCCCGGTGGTGCTGGTCACGCACGACGAACAAGACGTGGCCGACCCGCAGCGCGTGGTGCACTTGCGCGTCACCGAAGAAAGTCCAGCCCATGTTTGACCGACAAGCCCAAACCCTCTTGCGCCCCGCACTGAACGCCGCCGCACGCGGCTTGGTGCGCGCAGGCATCAGCGCCGATGCGCTGACCTGGCTGGGCTTTGCCATCGGCATGGCCGCCGCCGTGGCCATTGCGCTGCAAGCGTGGTGGTGGGGCTTGGCGCTGCTGCTGGCCTCGCGCCTGCTCGACGGCCTGGACGGCAGCGTGGCCCGCCTGACCCAACCCACCGACGCGGGCGGCTTCCTGGACATCGCACTCGACTTCGTGTTCTACGCCGCCATCCCCCTGGCCTTTGCTGTGGCCAACCCCGCCACCAACGCACTGCCCGCCGCAGCCCTGCTGGCCAGCTTCATCGGCACCGGCAGCAGCTTTTTGGCATTTGCCGCGCTGGCCGAAAAACGCGGCCTAGCGGACACCGCCTTGCCGGGCAAAAGCTTTTACTTCTTAGGCGGCCTGACCGAAGCCACCGAGACCATCACCGTCTTCGCCGCCATGTGCATCTGGCCTGAACACTTTGTGGTGTTGGCTTATGGGTTTGCTGCGTTGTGTGCCATCACCACGGGGATGCGGGTTGGGTGGGGGTATTGGCGGTTGCGCAACCAATAGCCAATACATTGGATTTCCTCATACACCGCAGTTACACAAATCTTGTAAGTTGACGGCAATTATTAAGCTGGGTGACATGGATAAATTTGAACACTTTTTGTATTTGCAACTAGAAGCTGTGCGGTGATTTTGAATACCTACAATAGCCGTTTATTGCACAAGCTCAGCATCAATTGGCGGAGTCAGTGTCACTGGATTCAATACAAATGAGCAAAAGCCACGAACTGTCCAATTTCATTTGGAGCATCGCCGACCTGCTGCGTGGCCCATACCGGCCGCCTCAGTACGAACGCGTCATGCTCCCTCTGGTGGTTTTGCGCCGATTCGACTGCGTGCTGCAACCCACCAAACAGGCCGTCCTGGATAGGTACGCAAAAATCAAAGACAAACACAGCGGCGATGCGCGAGACGGGGTCTTGAATCAAATATCTGGGCAACGATTCAATAACCACTCGCCACTGACGTTCGAGCGCTTGCTGGGCGACCCAGATCACGTCCATCTACATCTTCAAAGCTACATCAACGGTTTTTCCGAGAACGTCCAGCGTATCTTTGATTACTTCAGCTTCAGCGACGAAATCAAGCGGCTGCACGAGCACAACATCCTGTTCCTCGTGGTGCGTAAATTTTGTGAAGTTGACCTACATCCCCAATCGGTGGACAACATCGACATGGGTTTGTTGTTTGAAGATCTGATTCGCCGATTCAACGAACAAGCCAACGAAACGGCTGGCGATCACTACACCCCCCGTGAAGTGATTCAACTGATGGTCAATTTGCTTTTTATGCACGACGACGATCTGCTGACCAAACCCAACACAGTCCGCACCCTGCTGGACCCAACCTGTGGAACGGGTGGCATGCTGTCAGAAGCTCGTAACTACCTGCGCGAACACCAAATGGGCGCTCGGCTCTATGTGCATGGCCAAGATTTCAACAAACGCTCCTACGCGGTGGCTGCATCTGACCTGCTGATGCGCAGCAACCCCAAAGACCCAGAGACCTCAACCATACGATTTGGTGACACATTGGTAGATGACCAATTTGTGGGCCAACGCTTCGACTACTTCTTGGCCAACCCGCCGTTTGGCGTGGACTGGAAACGCCAACAAAAAGACGTGGTTCGTGAACACGAAAAGCAGGCATTCAATGGTCGCTTTGGTGCAGGCACGCCGCGCGTCAATGATGGTGCCTTGCTGTTTTTGCAGCACATGCTCAGCAAGATCGAACCCGTAGATGCCGCCGAAGGCAAAGACGGCTCACGCCTCGCCATTGTGTTCAACGGATCGCCCCTGTTCACGGGTGGCGCAGGCTCTGGCGAAAGCGAAATTCGAAAATGGGTGATTGAAAACGACTGGCTTGAAGCCATCGTGGCCATGCCCGAGCAGATGTTCTACAACACGGGCATTGGCACCTACATTTGGATCGTGACCAACCGCAAAGAGCAACGGCGCAAGGGCAAGATTCAACTTGTGGATGCACGTGACCGTTGGCAGCCTCTGCGTCGCAGCTTGGGAGACAAGCGCCGCGAGTTTTCGGATCAGAACATCAAAGACATCGTGCAAGAGTACGGGCCTATGACGCCCAGCGACACCTGCAAAGTGTTTGATAACGACGATTTTGGCTACCACCGCCTCACCATTGAGCGCCCACTGCGTTTGAAGTTTCAAATCACACTGCAAGGCAAAGAGCGTTTTCTCGATGCTTGCCCCAATTTGCTGGATGATCTGCAAGCCATTGATGCCGCGATTGGCCGAGATGAGTCGCTCGACTGGAACAGCATCTGGGCGCGTGCGCAAACCGTGCTGAAACAACGTGAAAGCAAATGGCGCGCACCCCAGGCCAAAGCCTTCCGCGATGCGTTTACCCAAGTCGATCCTATCGCTCAGCCCGTCATACTCAAGCAGACAGGCAAACAAGTTGAGTATGAAGCCGACGCTGCGCTGCGTGACTTTGAAAACGTCCCCCTCAAGGTCAACATGAATGAATACTTCCAGCGCGAAGTCATCCCCCATGTGCCAGACGCTTGGATAGCCCACGACAAAACCAAGGTCGGCTATGAAATCAACTTCAACCGTCATTTCTACAAATTCACACCTCCGCGCCCACTGGCCGACATTGATGCCGACCTGAAGAAGGCGGAGGCCGAAATTTTGCGACTGCTGAGTGAAGTCACCGCCGAAGCGAAGGCCCAATGACCGCACTGGAACTCCTGCAAAGCCTGAACCTGCTCGACGAAACCGAGCGTATTGAGGCCAAACGCGCCAGCGAGGCTGGCAAATCGCTGCTGGAAACAGTGTGCGCCTTTGCCAACGAACCTGGCTTGGGTGGCGGCTGGTTGCTGCTGGGTGTGGAGCGCGAAGACCAGGCACTTTTCCCAAGCTACCAAGTTGAAGGCGTCCCGCAGCCCGACAAGCTGTGCGCCGATTTGGCCACCCAATGCCGCGAAACGTTTAACCTGCCCGTACGCATTGAGCTCACCACCGAGCAAGTCAATGGCCAGGCCGTGGTGGTGGCTTTTGTGCCCGAGGCGCAGCCGCAAGACAAGCCCGTTTTCTTCAAAGCCCAAGGGCTGCCCAAAGGTGCACTGCGCCGCGTGGGCAGTGTGGACCAACACTGCACTGACGATGACTTGGCCGTTTTCTACCAAGGCCGCCAGCGCGAAAGCTTTGATGCCAGCTTGGTGCCCGACGCCACACTGGACGACATCGCCACCGAAGCACTGGCCGATTACCGCAAAACCCGAGCCGACGCCAACCCCGATGCCGAAGAGCTGCGTTGGACCGACGAAGAATTGCTGCGCGCACTGGGGTGCATCAGCAAAGACGAGCAAGGCACATGGCGCCCCACCGTGGCGGGCATCATGCTCTTTGGCACGGCGCAGGCTTTGCGTCGCTGCTTTCCCATGACGCGGGTGGACTACATCCGCGTGCCTGGCCGCGACTGGGTGCCAGACCCCGAGCGCCGCTTTGACACCATCGAACTGCGCGACCCCTTGTTTCGGCTGATCCGCCGAGCCCAAGCCGCCGTGCTGGATGACCTGCCCAAAGGCTTTGCCCTCAAAGAAGGCGACCTGCAACGCCAAGACAAACCCGTCATCCCCCAGCGCGTGATTCGCGAGGCGCTGGTCAACGCCCTCATGCACCGCAGTTACCGCAGCCACAGCCCGGTGCAAATCATCCGCTATGCCAATCGGCTGGAAATTCGCAACCCAGGGTTCTCGCTCAAGTCGCCCGAGCACTTGGGCGAGCCCGGTAGCGAGCCGCGTAACCCGCGCATTGCCGCCGTGTTGCACGAAACCCGCTTTGCCGAAACCAAAGGCAGCGGCATCCGCGTGATGCGCGACACCATGGAGCAAGCCGGGCTGACCCCGCCATTGTTTGAGTCTGATCGAGGCAACGACCAGTTTGTGGCCCGCTACTTCTTTCACCATTTTTTGGGTGCCGACGACGTGGCTTGGCTGGCCCAGTTCAAAGACGCCCAGCTCAGCCCCGACGAAGCCAAAGCCCTGGTGGTGGTGCGCGAGGCCGGAGCCATCGACAACGCCAATTACCGAACCCTGAATAAGGTGGACACCCACAGCGCCAGCGCCGCCCTGCGCCGCCTGCGCGATGCCGGCCTGCTGGTGCAAAAAGGCCGTGGCTCAGCCACCTACTATGTGCCCGCCGAACGGCTGGGCCTGGGTCAACGGGCATTGGCAGAAGGGGCAAACAGCCCCTTATCTAGCAACCCCCATGGCTTATCTAGTAACCCCAGCGGCTTATCTAGTAACCCCAGCGAGTTAACAAGCAACCCCCAAACCAACGCGCAAGACACGGCCCGCGCCGCCTTGCTGGACGAACTGCCCGGCTCTTTGGCCGCAAGGCTAGGGGCCATTGGCCAGCGCCACCCGCCCCAAGAAGTACAAGACCTGGTGGTAGCCCTGTGCAGCCTGCGCGACTGGCCGGTGGACGAACTGGCTTTGGTATTGCGCCGCAACCCAGAAGTGGTACGGCAAAACTACCTGCGCCCGCTGATGCGCGATGGCAGGCTGGTGATGACACGGCCAGAGGAACCCAACGATCCGCAGCAGGCGTATCGGGCGGTGGAGGCTAGGCCATGAGTGCTGCTTGGCCCAAGGTGCCCTTGAAGTATCTGGTTAGCAAAATTGGCAGCGGCAAAACTCCAAAAGGGGGGGCCGAGGTCTACACCACTTCTGGTGTGATGCTGCTGCGAAGCCAAAACGTTCATTTTGACGGACTGCGCCTAGACGATGTGGTTTACATCGACGAGGAAATGGACGATGACATGGCTTCAACTCGTGTGCAACCCAATGATGTTTTGCTGAACATTACTGGCGCGTCAATTGGTCGTTGCACCGTTGTTCCTGCAGCGTTTGAAGCTGGCAACGTTAACCAGCATGTCTGCATCATTCGATCCAACACTAACCGGTTAGTGCCGACTTTCTTGAATTTGGTGTTGCAGTCGCCAATGATCCAGAACGAGATTCGCTTTGGTGAGAACGGCTCATCTCGCGAGGGCCTGAACTTCGAGCAAATCGGTGCGTTTGAGATACCACTGCCGCCGATACCTCAACAATTGACTTGTGTTCAACGCGCACAGTCACAGGTAGCGCGAGTGGAGGGCCTCATTCGAGAAAAGCAGGGACTGGTCAATTTGATGGCAGAAAAGCGTCGTGCCCTCATCGCCAATGCCGTCACACGGGGATTAAACCCGGACGTGTCCATGCGTGACTCAGGTATCGATTGGCTGGGGCAAATCCCTGCGCATTGGCAAACAGAAAACACCCGCTGGCTGTTCACAGAAATCGACGATAGATCAGAAGATGGTTCCGAGGAACTGCTCACTGTGTCGCACCTCACGGGTGTCACGAAACGCTCTGAAAAAGACGTGAACATGTTCCTTGCTGAGAGCAACGAAGGCTACAAGCGCTGCCGTGCTGGTGATTTGGTCATCAACACCCTTTGGGCGTGGATGGGTGCGATGGGCGTTGCCCGCCACGACGGCATCGTGAGCCCCGCCTACAACATCTACCGGCCGACGCAAGCGTTTGACCCCGACTACCTCGACTACCTTGTACGGACACCTATGTTCGTCACCGAGATCACGCGCTATTCCAAAGGGGTCTGGTCATCTCGGATGCGCTTGTACCCAGAGGGGCTGTACGAGGCGTCAATGCCTGTGCCGCCGCTCGAAGAGCAGGCGCAAATCGTTCGAAAAATTGCACATCAAATTCAGCACATCGATGCGCTGAGCCATGCGACTAAAGACACTGTTGAGTTGCTGGAGGAGCGGCGAACGGCGCTAATTGCGGCGGCTATCAGCGGCAAGGTGAGCATGCAAAATAACCAGTTGAAAGAGGAGACTTCATATGCGCCTTGAGACGCTGCGTTTACAGAACTTCCGTGGCTATGTTGACCGCGAATTCAACCTGCATCCGCAGTTCAATCTCGTGATTGGTGAAAACGGCAGCGGTAAAACTTCGTTTCTCGAAGCGGCGGCTGTCGCCATCGGTTCGTGGTTGCTGGGCTTTCGCGGCCATGACTCACGCAACATCAGGGATCGCGATGTGCGCCATGTTTTGGAGTTCGTGGAGAAGCGCTATCGCAAGTTGCCGCAATACCCTGTGCGGGTCACAGCCACAGGCTTGCTGCACATCGCCCGGGTTGGGCGGGCGACATCGGACGACGAGGTCGTCTACCTCCCACCTGCTCACGCTGAGAAACCGAACCCGCGCGAAGTGTCTGTGCTTTGGGAACGCTCAGTAGAAGGCCAGAGCGGCAGAACCTCACGAAGTGGCGCCGCAAAACTGAAGAAATACGCGGAAACCATGGCAAATGCCGTGATGAAGCAAGATCCACGCGTGCTGCCGTTGATCCGCTATTTCGGGGCGGGCCGTCTTTGGGAATCGGTGCGTGACACATCGGGTAAAGCGCTGAGCAAACACAAGGGAAAACAACCTGCTGAGCTGACCGACGATGCGGACGAATTAGACAAGGCCCTGTATGACTTTGATCGCTTGTCCGAGCCTTTTTACGGCTACCGGATGAGCGTTGATAAGCGCTGCAACCCACAAGACCTCATTCGTTGGATGGCCGTTGAACGGCGAAACGAGTTGGACGAGGAAGACTCATCCCCCGCGTTGCGGCTGGTCTATCAGGCCATCGAGACCATGCTTCCGGAAATTGCGTTTGCCCGCTATAGCACCAAGCTGCGCACGCTGGTGCTGAGGTATCAAAGCGGCGAGCGGCATACCTTTAGCGAGTTGAGTGATGGTTACCGTAACGTCGTGGCCATCGCCGCCGATCTGGCCATCAAGGCCGCCATGCTCAACCCACAATTGGCAGAGCGGGCACTTGAGTTGACACCGGGGGTTGTTCTGATTGATGAGTTGGACCTGCACCTGCACCCCAAGTGGCAGCGACGGATCATTGGCGATTTGCGGCGCACATTCCCGATGCTGCAGTTCATCTGCACTACCCATTCGCCGTTTTTGATTCAGTCGCTTGAGTCCAGCGACGAGTTAATTTCGTTGGTAGGCGGTGCGCAGAACAACAAAGAAAGCTCTGTGCGCGATGCAAAGCAGGCTGAAGCCGATGATCTCGAAGACGACGCGCTGATCACCGATGATTTGGAACATTTGGGCATTGAGGCAATTGCCAGTGGCATCATGGGTGTGCCCGCCGATGCCAGCCCGCGGTATTTGGCGATGCTGAATGCTGCGCGTGACTACATCGCAGAGTTGGATGAGGCTGGGCGTGCGCCAGCGGAACGGCTGGAGCAATACAAGCAGAGCCTCGCTGAGAGACTCGCACCTTACGCAGACAACCCAGCGTTTCAGGCTGTGTTGGAATCCGAACGAATCGACAAGCTGGGGCGCTGAGGTGAGGCCGGTCAGTAAGGGGACATCACCCTACCGATATTCAAATGGCCAGCCATATGGGAAGGCGGCTGGTGGATTGGCCGCACGGATTGGGGCTTACTGCTCCTATTGCGAACTCGTGTTGGATCATGGCCGTGAGGTGGAGCACATCCAACCCAAAAGTGTGCCCGCCAACGCGGCGCTGGAGACGCAGTGGTCCAACTTTTTACTGGCCTGCAAGAACTGCAATGCCACAAAGTCCAAACATGACCCAGCCTTGAATGAATGGCTCATCCCGGACCGAGACAACACGGCGGCTGCCTTTGTATACCGCAAGGACGGCATCATCGACGTCGCGCCAGCATTGCTACCGCCGACAAGCGATCAAGCAACGAAAACGCTGGGGCTGATGAAGCTCAACCGCAAGGTCCACAGAGTTCTAAATGAGAAGGGAAACTTGGTGGCGCTGGACAGGCGTAACCAACGTATGCAAGCTTGGCTCTTGGCAGAGCGATGGGTACAGAAGTTCACTGCCAACCCCACCGCAGACAGTGCTGATGCCATCATCGACTTAGCAACAACAGGGGGGTTTTTCAGCATCTGGATGACGGCATTTGTTGCTTTTCCTGCGATACGCCAAAGACTCATTGATGCGCCGAAGTTCCAAGGAACGGAGAAGTCCTGCTTTGATGCAGCAACATTGCCTACAGTGACGCATCCCAACACCGACGGTTGGCTACATGGGAGCAAGTTGTGAGCAGAGATCGCCACAACGAAGCCGCCTTCGAATCCACCATCGAAGCGACGCTGCGCGCTAACGGTTGTCATCCCCTGGACAAGTCCACCTACGACCTGTCCACCCATTTCTTCCCCCAGGAAGCCCTCGCCTTCATCCGCGCCACCCAACCCAAAGAATGGGCGCGTTTGGAATCATTAAACGGTGCCCAAACCGAAGCCCAGATTCTCAAAGACCTCACGCATTGGTTAGACCACCAGGGCACACTGGCTGTGCTGCGCAATGGTTTCAAATGCCATGGCCGCACACTGCGGGTGGCGTTCTTCAAGCCCGCCCACGGCATGAACCCCGAGTTGGCTGCGCAGTACGCAGCCAACCGCATGGGCGTGACGCGCCAGTTGCGTTACAGCCAACGCAACACCAATGAGTTGGATTTGGTTTTATCGGTCAACGGCATTCCTGTCGTTACCGCCGAGCTGAAAAACGCCATGACAGGGCAGACGGTGCGCCACGCCATTGCGCAGTATCAGCAAGACCGCGACCAACGCGAGCCGTTGTTTGAGTTCAAGCGCCGGGCGTTGGTGCACTTTGCCGTGGACACCGAAGAGGTGTTCATGACCACGCGACTGGCGGGCAGTGCCACGCACTTTTTGCCTTTCAACCAAGGGCGCGATGGTGGTGCAGGCAACCCGCCCGACCCGCAGGGCCGAACCTACCGCACAGCCTATTTGTGGGAAGAGGTTTGGCAGCGCGACAGCTTGCTGGACATCCTCGCCCGCTTCATGCATTTGCAAGAGGAAGAGCGCCGAACAGAAGACGGCCGCAAGATTCGCAAAGAGACCATGATTTTTCCGCGCTACCACCAGTTGCAAGCGGTGCGTGCGCTGGAGGCCGCAGCCAAGCAAGAAGGCCCAGGCCACAACTACTTGGTCGAGCATTCGGCTGGCAGTGGCAAGAGCAACACCATCGGCTGGTTGGCTCACCGCTTGGCGTCGCTGCACGATGCGTCAGACCACAAGGTGTTTGACTCGGTGATCGTCATCACCGACCGTCGGGTGTTGGACAAGCAGCTGCAAGACACGATTTACCAGTTTGAACACCGCCAAGGCGTGGTGCAAAAAATTGACGAAGACTCACGCCAGCTGGCCGAGGCGCTGACAACAGGCGTGCCCATCATCATTTCCACGCTGCAAAAGTTTCCTTTCGTCACACGCCAGTTGCTCAAGATGGCCGAAGAGCGGGGCGAAGGTGGCGAGGGCGTGCTGCCCACACGGCGCTGCGCCGTCATCATTGACGAGGCGCACAGTTCGCAGTCGGGCGAAACGGCAACAGATTTGAAAGAAGTTTTGGGCGGCAATGTTTTGCGTGATGAGGCCGCTCGCTACGCCGCAGAAGAGGGCGGCAAGGATTTGGATGAGCTGTACCGCAGCATGGCCAAGCGGGGGCGGCAGGCCAACATCAGCTTTTACGCGTTCACCGCCACGCCAAAGCACAAAACACTGGCTGTGTTTGGTCGCGGGGCCGATGGCACAGCCAGTGGCACGGGGCACGCGTTTCACCGCTACACCATGCGGCAAGCCATTGAAGAGGGCTTCATCATGGATGTGCTGGCCCACTACACCACCTATGCCACCTACTACAAGCTGATGCACGCGAGCGAGGACGACCCCAACGTCGAGCGCAAACAAGCAGCCAAGGCGCTGGCGCGCTTCATGCGACTGCACCCGTACAACATTGCACAAAAGACAGAGGTGATGGTAGAGCACTTCAACTCCGTTACCCGCCACAAGATGGGTGGCAAAGCCAAGGCGATGGTGGTGACGGGCTCACGCCTGGAGGCTGTGCGCTATAAGCTGGCGTTTGATGCCTACATCCGAGAAAAGGGGTATGGCTGGATCAAAACGTTGGTGGCTTTTTCTGGCCAGATAGAGGATGAATTGGTGCCCAACAAGCTTTACACCGAATTCACGATGAATGGCGGAATGAAAGAAACCGAGTTGCCCGAGGCGTTCGGTGGGCCAGACTACCAAGTGTTGCTGGTGGCCGAGAAGTACCAGACGGGTTTCGACCAGCCGCTGCTTCACACCATGTATGTGGACAAGCGACTGGCGGGCATACAAGCGGTGCAAACACTGTCGCGCTTGAACCGCATGCACCCTTTGAAAGAAGACACTTTCGTGTTGGACTTTGTGAATGACCGAGAGGAAATTCGCCAAGCGTTCAAAGACTATTTCGACGGCGCAGAAATGGGCGAAGAGGCTGACCCGAATCAGATGTACGCCATCAAGGCAGAACTTGACGCAAGCGGCATTTACACACACGACGAGGTAGAGCGATTTATTGCGGTGTACTTCAAACCCCGCCAGCGGCAGAGCCCCGCCGACCATCAAGCCATGAATGCGGCGCTGGACATGGCTGTAGATCGTTTCCGCGATCTGCAGCGAACCGAAGAAGATGCGGCAGAGCTTTGGCGTGGCAAGCTGCAGGCTTTTCGCAATCTGTACGCATTTTTGTCGCAAGTCATACCGTATCAAGACTCTGATTTGGAACGGCTCTACACCTACCTTCGTTTTCTATCGACAAAGCTGCCTCGACGCGAGAGCGGCCCACGCTATGACTTTGATGATGAAGTTCGGCTGGAGTACTACCGACTGCAAAAAATCAGCGAGGGTTCAATCAGCCTGCGCGATGGCAAAGGCAACCCACTGGATGGCCCGCGCGATGTGGGTTCAGGTTTGCAGCGCGAGGAAGAAACGCCTTTGTCGCGCTTGATCGACTCGCTCAATGATCGATTTGGAACAGACTTCACCGACGCGGATCAGTTGTTTTTTGATCAGATCATCGAAGCAGCAATTGGCGACGCGTCGTTGGGCGAAGCCGCAGCAGCCAATTCAGAAGAAAAGTTCTCGCTGCTTTTTTCAAGCCTGTTGCAAACTTTATTCATTGAACGCATGGAGCAAAACGAAGATATTTTTGCACGGTTCATGAACGAGAAGAGCTTCCAGAACCTGGTGACGGACTGGATTTCGAAAGAGGTGTATTCGCGGTTCAGGTCTGGGCGGAACGCTGTGGATGAAGTGTGAAGGGCGTGGTGATGTAACGGAAACGCGATTGAATGTGGGAATGCGCGATTGCGGCGAATACGCCGCTTATTCACCGCAATATTTGCGGTGAAAGATGGGGCCACAGCGCCCTCATAAACCGATTGCACGACACTATCACTTGCAAGTGCGTCACATTGAGCGACATAATAGCCTGAATACTGTCGCTATAGGTCACGCTTAACCCCTTGAGCGCGACAAATTGCCCTTAAAGGCCCACCCCATGCCCCGCATCACCCCCACCGACGAATTGCATTTGATCGAATCCATCGTGGCCGCGCACCCCGGCGGGATCGGCATTGCCGATATCGAGCTGGCCATGGCTCAGCGCCAAGGCGGGGCGCTGAACCGCCGTACTTTGCAACGCCGCTTGCTCAAACTCATGGATGCGCAGCGGATCGTGTCTGAGGGGCAGAGCATTGCGCTGGTTTACAAGCCGGTGGCGCTGGCTTGGGCGCAGCTTGCGGGCGTGGGCGTGGGTGCTGGTGCGGGTGTCATGGCCCCAGTGGGCGTGGCCGAGGCGGAGCCCGATCTGCCGGTTTCGCCAGCGGGGGCCAGCATCCGTGATCGGGTTCGACAGCCGCTGATGCACCGCCGCCCGGTGGGTTATCGGCGTGAGTTTTTGGAGGCGTATCAGCCGGGCGTGACTTTTTATTTGCCAGCCGCGCTGCGAAGCCAGTTGCACGAGATGGGCCGCACGCCCGCCCATGAACGCCCCGCAGGCACCTACGCCCGCGACATCTGGAGCCGTTTGTTGGTGGATTTGTCGTGGGCTTCGTCGCGACTGGAGGGCAACACCTACAGCCGACTGGATACGCAAAACCTGATCGAGCATGGGCAGGCTGCGCAGGGCAAGGACGCCATCGAAACGCAGATGATCCTGAACCACAAAGCCGCCATCGAGATGCTGATCGAGGACACCGACGAGGTGGGCTTTGATGCCTTCACGTTCAAAAATCTGCATGCCGTGTTGTCGCAAGATTTGATGCGTGACCCGCAGGCCAGTGGCAGGCTGCGTCGGCGCTCGGTGGAGATTTCGGGCACGGTGTTTCACCCCGTCGCCATGCCCCAGGTGATTGAGGACTGTTTTGAGTTGCTGCTGAGCAAAGCTGCCGCCATTCCCGATCCGTTTGAGCAGGCGTTTTTCCTCATGGTGCAGCTGCCGTATTTGCAGCCGTTTGAAGATGTGAACAAACGCGTGTCGCGCATTGGTGCCAACCTGCCGCTGATCCAGCACAACTTGTGCCCTTTGTCGTTCATTGACGTGCCTGAGCGGGCGTACATCGAAGGCACTTTGGGCGTGTATGAACTCAACGAGGTCGATTTGTTGCGCGACGTGTTTGTGTGGGCGTATGAGCGCTCGTGCCAGCGTTATCTGGCCATCACCCAAACCATGGTCGAGCCGAACCCCCTCAAAATCAAATACCGCGAAGCGCTGATTCAGGCCGTGCAGGTGGTGGTCAAGGGCTTGCAAACGCCCAACCCAGAGGTGCTGGCCCCTGTAGTGGCTCGCATGCAGGTGCCCGCAGCCGACCAGGATGCGTTCACCCGCATGCTGGCCGAGGCGCTGCACCAGTTGCACGAAGGCAGCGTGGCCCGTTACCGGGTGCGTCGCTCTGAATACCTGGCTTGGCAGTTGGCTTGCTCGGGTGGTGACGATCACCTGTAACTTTCTGTCAAGTCTCAACGAACTGCAAGACGATCGGCGTTATGGTTCACTGTTATTGATGGCTCCGATCTTGTCCTATTAGTCGCGTCATTGCCCATTCTGGAGTTTCCCTTTCATGCGCCTTCGTCAAATTGTTTTGCTGCTCTTGCTGGCGCTGGCCATCGGTGCGTTTGTGGCGCTCGACCTCGGGCGTTACTTGAGCTTTGAGCAACTCAAAGCCAGCCAGGCCAGTTTTGCGCAGCTGCATGCCGAGCAGCCGCTTGCGGTGGCGGTGGTTTATTTCTTGGTTTATGTGCTGGCCACGGCGTTGTCGTTTCCGGGCGCGACGATCATCACGCTGGCGGGGGGGGCGGTGTTTGGGCTGTGGCAGGGTTTGTTGATCGTGTCCTTTGCGTCCACCTTGGGCGCGACCTTGGCGTTTTTGGCGTCGCGCTTTTTGTTGCGCGATTGGGTGGAGGCACGCTTTGGTCAGCGCTTGGCCGACATCAACGCGGGTGTAGACCGTGAGGGCGGTTTTTACCTCTTCACTTTGCGGCTGATTCCGGTGGTGCCGTTCTTCTTGATCAACCTGCTCATGGGCCTCACGCGCATGAAGGTGTGGACGTATTACTGGGTCAGCCAATTGGGCATGCTGGCGGGCACGGCGGTGTATGTGAACGCGGGCACGCAGCTGGCGCAGCTCGATTCGGTGAAGGGCATTTTGAGCCCCGCGCTTTTGGGCAGCTTTGTGCTGCTGGGCATCTTCCCGCTGATCGCGCGCCGCATCGTGGCCGCTGTGCAAAAGCGCAAGGTCTATGCCCGCTGGGCCAGCGTGCGCCCCAAGACGTTTGACCGCAACCTGATCG
>CAYRBW010000020.1:0-20306 GCA_964422575.1 uncultured Limnohabitans sp. | reverse complement strand
GCTCAGCACGTCCGAGCCCGCACCGGGTTCGGACATGGCCAGTGCACCGACGTGCTCACCACTGATCAGCTTGGGCAAGTATTTGGCGCGCTGCTCGGGCGTGCCGTTGCGTTTGATTTGGTTGACGCACAAATTGGAGTGCGCGCCATAAGACAAGCCCACGCTGGCCGAGGCCCGGGAAATTTCTTCCATCGCGATCATGTGCGCCAGGTACCCCATGTTCGCGCCGCCGTATTCTTCACCCACGGTGATGCCCAGCACACCCAAGTCACCCATTTTGCGCCACAGGTCCATGGGGAACTGGTCGTTGTGATCGATATCGGCCGCGCGAGGTGCGATCTCGGCTTGCGCAAAGTCACGCACGGCGTCACGCAGGGCGTCGATGTCTTCACCGAGTTGAAAATTCAGGCCTGGCAGATTGTTCATGGGAGGTATCCTTGTGAGGTTCTTTGGATGCGCAGCGCACTGCGATCAGCAATGGGGTTAATACGTTTTCGAGACGGGTGCCACGGTTTGCTGCATCACCGCGCAGGGCGATGTTTTGCCATGGGCATCGATGTGCACCACTTCGGCGGAAGTGACGATGACACGCCGACCGGCTTTGACCACTTTGCCGATGGCTCGGATTTCGCCACCCTGCAAACTGTTCAGAAAATTGATTTTGTATTCGACAGTGACCACTTCCATGTCTTCAGGTGCCACCGTGAGGGCAGCATAACCACCGGCAATGTCGGCCAATGCGCCAATGGCGCCACCATGAAAACCCCCTTGCTGCTGGGTGAGCTTGTCACCATAGGACAAGGCCAATTCCACCTGCCCGTGTGTGGCCGACACCAAGCGCACACCCAAATGGGCCATCATGCCCTGACGGGCCAAGCTGAGCGCGACGCGCTCATGAGGGGATAAGGCTGTGGTCACATGATTCCTGGTAGCAGTTCAGGGCAAGACTTTAATTGACGTTTACGTCAACGTCAACTGAACCACGCATAACAGAGAAAGACTCGCCCTGTCTTTCAACACACCCACGAATAGTTTAGCTCAATTCAGCTCAAACTGTCAAAAAAAGATGCACTCTAATGCTCACGAATCCACTCAATCTCTTGGCTCCCAATCGAGCACCCTAAGCATATCCTCATAGGATGGATGGATGTATGCCATCGTCGTTTCCACTTTCGCATGCGTCAATAAATACTGAACTTGCTTGATGTTGTCCGTATGTCGCGAAATGCGCGTGGCAAACGTATGCCTCAATCTGTGAGTGCTGATTCTGACCCCAGTAACCCGGCTCAGTCGATGAAAAAACAAAGATACGGTTTGCGGTGTCAACTCTTTTTGTGGCGCTTTTTCCCATGCATTGCGCCAACAAAAAAGCTGATCCTCCAGTCGAGGGGGCTTACCAAACGCATGCAGCGCAGCCTTGAATTCACTGATCAACGCGATCAACTTCGTATGCATCGGCAACACTTGCTGCCTCATCGTTTTACTTCCTTCGTGCCTCAACAAAACAGTGCCGCGACGCAAATCAAGATCTGACCAACGTATCTCACAAAGCTGCCTTCGTCGCACCCCAGTCAAATAAAAAAATTCAACGATCACTAGCCAATACCACGCAGGTCCATAGACGCAATCCTTGATGCCCGCCAGACACTTTTCATATTCGCCAGGCACCAGTGAATTGATCGCAGACATCAAAGGTTTTTGTCTCCGAGCTTGTGACACACACATCAATGCATCAGACTTCGCATCCAAGAACCGCAATTGAACGGCCAAGCCCATCAATGCCCTGAGTTGTGCCAATCGCGTATTCCAAGTCCTTGGTGCAATCCCACGCGTTTTTTGTCGCTCCAACCATGCCGCGTCAATGTGATCCAATGTTGGGTTACCCATCGCTCTGCATGTGCTGAGATATGTCCGTCTTGTCTCTGATCCAACAGCATGAACGTCGCAATAAATTACTGCCAATTCATGCAAGGTCATTTTCATATTGCGACGATCTTTGCAACAACTGCCTGGCACTTTCGATTTCAGGATGCGTATACCCGAACGTGTGAGTGCTATCGGAATGCCCCAGCAGTGTTTTCACTGTTTTGATCTGCCCTGAAAATTCAAGCCAGCGCGTTGCCGCCGTATGTCGCAGCTTGTGCGGGCTGCAAAGTTGCGTGCAACCCGCAAGCCTTGAAATTCGCTCCAATTGATTGGTCACATAGTTTGGATTCATAAACGCCGAAAGAGCGCCATGCCCCAAAAGGTGACGATGAAAAACGGGTGTATCAGGTGAAATAGCGGTCATCAGCTGAATGCCTGATAAATCACGCAAGTGCGCAAAAATACTTCTAAGAGCGGTTGGACAAGGGATTGTCCATTCCCGCCCATTTTTGCTACTTGCAGCTCGATAAGTAATCGTCCAAACGTCCATGTCTATGTCCGCCCAAATCAGCTCACAAAGCTGCCTTCGTCGCATGCCGGTTCTGTAAAAGGTCTCGAATACAGCGTGCCAAAACCACGCTTGAGGATGCGGTGCTTGACCGGACGACTCATGTGCACCTAACAGATAAGCACGAATTCGGCGTATGTCCTGTTGGGGAAAAATATCGTGAACGCCGTCAGGCATTCTGGCTTTTCGAATGGCAAATATTGGATGGTGGCCAGAAATCAGGCCATGGCTGAGCAGCAAATTGCAAGCAGCCCTAATTTGAATCATGTAGCTGTTGAATGTCGCGCTTTTGACCTCGTGGCTCAATGCGACGCGGAAATTTTGAATTTGCGTGGCTCCAATTGATGTCAGGGGCAGGTCTCCACAATGCCGAGCCAGTGCTTTGAATGCTACACGCATACCGCGTGCTGACACAGGCTTTAGACGTTTTATCGTCAAATACCAATCGGTTAATTCTGAAATGCGCACGGTTCGCTTAAAAAGCGTGAATTGTGCGGCCAATTAAGTGCTTACATAGCGAGGCTTGCCGATACTGTGGCGAAGGCTTTATGATGGCGCACTTGAACACCAACGGAAAACGGCTTAGAAAACATAGTGAAGGCGCTGGTCTGACGCAGATGCAGTCACTTGAGCTGTTCAAACAGGTTCCGAGCGTTTGTCGGTGATTTGGGAGGTGAAAATGTATTGGCCATTTAAGTTGAGCGTCGAACAACTGATTGAGCTACATCAGATTCAAGCCGACGCGCTCGACGACAAAGTCGTCCGAGACTTCCATCGGGTCTATCAGCTCATCGATACCAAGTCGTCGTCTTTGCTGACTCATGTGTCGCTCATGATCGCTGTCTGCACGTTCTTTTACAGTGGGGCGAATAGCAGTCCTGTTACAAACCGCTTTTTCATTGGAGAGGCTTTTGGCTACATGGCAGTAGCCTTGATCCTTCTGTCTTGTTTGGGGCTATCCATGTATAACGCTCCGCGTAACATGGCCGCATTGAAAGAATATTACGCTCGTTCTTGCCGAGCCAGGGCAAGGGCGTATTTGTTCGCCCTTTTTTTGACAAAAGTACTGACTGGGCTTGTTCTATTGACGATCGCTTGGCGCTGGATGTATTGAAGGTAAACAGAATGCTCTCAACCTTGCCAAAGAAAGCCCAATGGGGCGTGATGGCCGCTGCTGTGATTTTCACTATCACGGTTGCCGTAAGCCTGGCCGCGATCATGCTCAGGCACTGATGGAAATCAAGTTACTGTGTTTCGGGGCCGGGATGGTATCCAACCGCGTCATGAAAAAGTCAAATGTATTTTTTGTAATATTTGAACTGGGTCCTGATCAAAATTGCATGAGCAATTAATGCAGGCATCATCACCCAGTTGACATCGATGGCGACTGGACAGCACAGATAAATGGCCAACGCCGTCAACGGCAAAAGTCGGCTGCCCCAAAATTTTGAGAAATGATAGAGCGTTGCAGATTCGTGGCCAGCGTTAACTTTTCGGATGTACCGGGCAATCCAGCCGTCCAAGGCGGCCAGCACCAGTATCAAAACGTACAGGCCCATGTAGACGGATGCCAAATACATCTTGATCACTACAAGCAACGTGTTCCACATGACGATGTCCACCATGTCAGGAATACCAAATGCGGCCGCACGAGAAACCACGCTGGATAATTTTTCAGAGTTGCTCTCCCGCTTGGCTTTGATGCTCCTGATTTTTCCAAGTCGTTCCCAGGTGGCATCGGCAGCAGCTGTGATGTGGATGGGCGCTCCATCAAGGTAAGTCGCAATCACTTGTCCTATATGGACTGCAGGACGCAATTGATGGGTTTTAAGCCAGATACCCTGCATGACGCTTGATGCCAACCACAGGGTACTCAGGATGACGAGCCACTTGACCGCAAACTTGAATGGCTCAAACGTAATGGCTAATGGACTGGGTTCTTTTTCTGCCATGTCTAATCCTCAAAATGCAAGCCTTGCTGTGTCAGCCCATATGTAAAACTGCCGTCATAACTGACGGACTCAACGGTGTCCACGTAATCGATGTACTGCTTCTTCATGCCGTCATACACCGCTTGCATAGAGTCCGGCCAAGCCATGCCGGTTTCGGCTTGCAGATACGGCAATCGGATCTTGGCCAACTGCCCACCTTCGAGTAAAGCAAAGGCCTGACCTTTGGGCAGGTTTGTTAAATCACCTGGACTGATCATTTCCACCTCGCGTGTAGCCAGTCTGTCCTGGGCGTTCGCAGTGAAATCTTTGCCAGTTGAATCCGCAACAGTATCTGTGGCTCCAGAGACCAATGTCGATGAACTCACCTCCACCATGGGCAGCTGCTTGGTCAAAATTTCAGCTGTATCGACGTTCTTGACACGCAGCATGAGCAAAGAGTTGAAGTTGCCGCTGATTTGTTCGGCTTTGGCTGCATTGCCAAGCCGGGCCTCAACGTCTGCCCATGTTTGCGTATAGGCGGTCACTTGGTAGCCCGCACCACCGGCTTTGTTCAGCATGGGCGTGAATTCGGGCCCGATCAATTCATTGAACTCATCGGCATGGATGCTGACCTTTTGGGCTTTGTCAGCGGCCTTTGGCGTGCTTTGGCCATATGCGGTGCCAAACTTGTACCTTCGCCCAGCCGTGCTGGTCAGATCGGCGAACATCGAGTTACCCGCTGCCGCCGCAACATCCGCATCACTGAGAGCATCCAGACCGATGTAGATGATGCCGCCCATGTTCATGATTTTGTCCCAGTCAAATGTGCGACGCTTGTCCAACGGTTCGCTCCAGTCAGGCGACATCAATTCAGATACCTCGCCCGTTGTGAGTTTCTCGAGTAAAGGGAACAAGCTGTTGATCAAGGCCTGGTACCTCGTTTTTGAGTTCGATAGCACCGCTACCAGGCCGTCTGCAATTGGGTCTTTCCAGCCTTGCACTTGCAGCAGCTCCATCACCTGGATGATGAAGATTGTTCGACCCGTTTGCATTTGTCGGTTCTGAAGCGTTTTTTCAGACAAAGTTCCGTCACTCTCTTCTTTGAGAGTCTCCCAGTCGGGGTGCTTCTGACTGAGCCAGAATCTGAAATACTGTTCTGCCAGGCTGTCCAGATTGGCCGCATACTGATACAGCAAAACGTAAGTGGGATTCATGCCTAATGCAGACAGCGTTCGGGCAATGATGTTGACGTAGAGCCAGACAAACTGCTTGAAAGCTGCGCTGTTGCCTTCGCCAGGAATTTGATTGGCCATGCGCGTGGCCACCTCGGTCACCCTACCAAAAGTTGAGATGGGGCTGTAACGATCGCTCAGCTCCGGATAGCCCAAGTGGAAAAACCAAAAATCTTTCTGCCTGCCTGCCCGGACTGCTTCGGCGTACATGCGTTTGAGCAAATCCGGATCACCTTTAGGATCAAACACAATCACCACATCACCACGGTGAATATCCTGAGTGATCAAGACCTCCGCAAGCCTTGTTTTGCCAACACGCGTGGTGCCCAACACCAACGTGTGGCCAACGCGCTCACTGATGGCTGACCAGATCGGCACCTCATTGACTTCGACGCCGTGAATGCTGGGATCGCCCCCGACTGGACCGAGCGGCGCTACAGGATTCAATGCATGGTCCCAATCCAAGCAGCGCGAGATCCAATGCCCAGGGTGCGTGCGCACAAACTGCCGTGCTCGCTCGTAGCGCTCATTGCGTGCGCGCAAATGCCGATACTTGGGCTGTCTCACCAAGTGAAGCAGCTGCGTGTGCTTTTGCGTCCACCAGAACCCCTTGCCCAAAAACATTTCTTTGGCAGAAAACGGGATGTCTTGGCTGGTGATTTCGTATTTTGGCAGTCGACGCAGATGCAGATGCGCTTTGCTGATCTGCAGTCCCTGCCTGAGCCTCAGTGCCCCCAAAAGCGCCAAGCTCGATGACAGCGCAATGACGCTGGACAGGCCAACCGGCCACGATCCTAAAACAACGATACCACTGCCCACCAAAAACCCCGCAGCGCTGAAATACTCAACAGGTGGGCGTAAAGGATTGTCCAGTGGGTAGCTCATGGTGTGTTGCCTTCTTTTGAGGCATCGTCAGCTGCACAGGGTTGAAGCAGTGCATTTGGAGAGGGCACAGGCCGAATGTAGGCCTGTGGATTGGGGACCAGGTATGTGTTGAGTTTGTGGCCAGTGGCCGATCCATCGCTGTTCACAACTCGGTAGTAGTGGAAGCTGTTCTTCCCGTTGCGCTCGACATAACCAGAGCGCTGGATGTCGCTTTGAAGGGCTCGCAATGCATCTTTAGCCCCACCAAGTTCGCCTTCATATGGGTGGTTTTCCAGATACAGCTTGAACAATTTTGGAGAGAGCAGCAGCATGCCGCGCTCGACAAAGTGGACTGCGGCATCGGACTCGTTGTAATTGAGTTCTCCCGTGCCCAGGCCTTGCTGCAACCAAGCCATGAACCGCTCAGCATTCGGGCGAGGTTTGCTGCCGGGGTGCTGCAGCATGGCCCTGGGGGCTCTGCCAACAAACGATGGTGCAGAAGAAGGCGCAGCATTCATCGTCTGCTTGGCTAAAGCTTGGACGCTTTTACCAGAGCGAACCAGCGGAGGCGGTGCCACTGCCGCTTGTGCTGTTTCAGTGGTGTCCAAAAACTCCTCCAAAAATGCGGGCATGGAGACTTTTGCCTGCCGCATCGGTGGCAAAGCTGCCGAAGGCGCAGATGGCTTTTGTCGTTCAGTTTTTGTATCTGTCGCCACTGCTTGTTCGGGTGGGGGCACCAGCACAGAAGATGCTTCTTGAGGTGCGCTGCTCACATGGTGTGCACTATTCTGAGTACCCAATAATTCAGGCTGCTCCATGACCACTGTAGGGGCAGATTCATTCGGCTGTTCTGCTGAGTGAGCTGGTGACTCGTCGACCTTGACTCGGCTGCTCGATGGCGAGACCGGTGTGATCGTGCCATTGAACGTCCCCGGCAGACGTACTTGTGGGAAATTTTTGGTCGGGAAGCGCAGCACAGTGAGCACTTGCGACCAATCATCGATTTCAATTCTGACCCACCAAACGGCACCTTTGCCGAATTCCTTCGGCGCTGTCACAAGTGCTCCGTACTCACTCCAGGTATCAAAGAAGCGCGTGTTGTCAGACGGTAATTTGGCTGCCCCAGTCAATCGAATCTCGATCTCATCCAAGTGCTTGCGCACCTGATCGGCAAGCGATCCCGCCACACACCACAAATCCTGACCGTCAGGGGTAACAAAACAAGCTGCCCCAGGCCTGTTGAACGTGAGATGTCCGCTGTCAAGCAGACTGCACATGCCTTTGTGCAGTCGCTCAATGAGTGCAGGAGCGCGGGCGCTTGCAAATCTGATGCGCGACCCCAGCCGCAAATTTTCTGAAACCGATAGCGAATCGGCCTGCGCAATCAAGGGTTTGATGGGATTGTCTTGTTCCTGCCCCTGAAGATAGTCAACAAGCGATGCAAGTACACCCGGATACTGCCCCAGCCATTGCATACCTGCCCCTGGAACCATGGCGTGCAAAAGCATGACGGGTAGTCTTTCGTGTTGCCTATAGTCACGCTGCGCATCAAACAGGACGGCGTAATAGTGGGCATCCTTCAGGCTTGTCATCGGCCCGGCCAAACCAGCCCAAATCCCAATTTCGTTTTGAGTATCTGCCCCAAACAGTTTGATCCGAACATCTGCAATTGGTTTGCCAATGTCATGCAGTAATGCGGCGATCAAAACACCGTAGGTCCAAATGGCCGCTTGTCCAATTTGCTGCTCCGGTGACCCACCAGGCGGCAATTTGCAACCAGCGCGGATTTTGAGCGCATGACTGGCCACCTCCAGTGTGTGCAGTACCAATCCGCCTGGTTGCGCATGATGATGAGATTCACTGGCTGGCAACAACTGCACAAACTCGATGAATTTGTGCAGTAACGGCTCTACATCTTTGCCCCAGTTCTCAGGCGTCAGGCCCATGCTTGTGCGAATATGCTCAATCAGTCCGCTTGCCGATGTGCGCTCAATGAGTGCAGGAGCAGCCAGGATGGGCAACAAATGCCCAGGCGTGGACGCGGATCGTTCAATCGGCTGGAGCAACGCAGGCGCTTGTGTTTTCGTCGATTCCTTGGAATCTCGGTTGCGCCATAAAAGATAAGCGCCTGCCAAGCACACGACCGCTGCAATAGGCTCTGCCCAGCTCATGATCAATGCCCTTGCCCCGGTGTCATACCCGGCAAAAAAGCAGGTTCAGCCAGTGGATATGCGAACCGGAACACCAGATACGGGCAGACTGCCGCATGCCAAGTCATCCCAGACAAACGGTCAACGGCCACCCACTGGTCCAGGATAGCCTCTTCCGTTTGATCCAAAAGACGTGATTCTTGCGCTTCATCGATGCCCAAGTAGTCCTGCAGCCACCCCACATAGCGCGAGCGTGGCAGTGTGTTTGACGAAGCAATCGATGGCAGCATGGGGCAGATTCCTGAAAATTCAGCATCTATGGTGCCTTTTTGCGCCTCAAACTGAGAATTCTGCTTGCATCAACTTGATGTGAGTGCCGCAAGCCAAATACTGACAACACAGAAGAATTGTGCTAGGAAATACAGCAACAGCAGGCGTTTCCTTTTGACCGGGCAACGCCCGTAACCCTTTGAATTTAAACGCCTTATCCCGTAAATCCTTGGTTTTAACCCTTAAATCCTTAGCTAGGCCGCAGCGCGGCGCTATTCATAGCGCTGCGGCATCCTTTGGATAAGTCCATTAACCCTTCATGGTTTTTTGTTTCTTAAGCTGTTGTTTTTAATCAGTTTATTCATATTTTAATTCTTATATTTCATATTACGAAGTCAATAACCGCAATATAAACCGGGCAAAGTGCGTGCAAGCAGAAACACGCAAACCCTTGACAAATCATTCAAATCTGTTTGTGCGCGTTGACCTCGCGCACGGCTGGCTGACCACCAGTCTGTGACCTGGGTGCCGGGGCCTTCGGGCTCCGGCCACCTTTAACTGCACAGCGAGATTGAACAAAATGCATTTGCAAGGAATTTGGAGTGGACGGGCGATCACCATCATTGGATTGATGACGTACGCCCTGTCGGCTCGCGCCTTGCCAATAGACCCCCATGTTTATGCATGTCTGAGCCAGGCATCCACCAAACACAAGATTCCGTTGCCTCTCATTTTGGCGATTGCTGAAACAGAAAGTGGCTTCAATCCCAAAGCCATACGCCAACCCTATGCAGCAGGCAACAAGGATGGCAGTGTGGATTTCGGACTCATGCAGATCAATTCCAGCTGGCTGCCCAAGTTGGGCAAGTATGGAATTGGCATGCACGATTTATTCAATCCTTGCATCAATGCAGATGTGGGCGGCTGGATTTTGGGTCAGAACATCGCCCGCATGGGCTACAACTGGAATGCCGTTGGTGCATACAACGCAGTCTCACCTGACAAACGAGTGATCTACGCATCAAGGGTGTCATCCAAGATGAGTAAATACCTTGGATCTGCTTTGCACAGCAAATCACCAATCACGGTAGCAGGGACAACCACGACTCAGCCAGTCGTACAAACGGCCACCAGCAACATGAGCATCTGGGAGGCTCAGCCATGAGTTTGAGCAAAGATTTGCTGGCCAATGCTCAAGCCGTGCTTCGCCAAAATTTGGGCGGGCTGTTTGAGCACCTGCAAAATCCGTCCGTACAAGAGGTCATGATCAATCATCCAAGCTCTATTTGGATTGAACGCAATGGCGTGTTTCAGCCTCTGGATTTGACGATTGCGGCCGAGTCGCTGGACGGTGCGATTCATGCGCTGGCCAACATCAACGGCAAAGGCGTCAAGCCGATTTTGGACTGCCGCCTGCCGGGCTTACGGATTGCAGCCACATTGCCGCCGATCAGCACAGAGGGCCCATCAATGTGCATTCGCAGACACTCATCCAGGGTGTTCACACTTGATGATTACGTACAAGCAGGCTCTTTCAACAGCCATGTCTGCGCAAACGATTCACTGGAATCCTCAGCCAGACCCTCGGACGAACTCACAAGGCAAGGCGGGGAACATCTGAAGAAGTTCTTCAAATGGCTGATGCAGTCTCAAAAGAACTTTGTCATCTCGGGTTCAACTTCCTCGGGAAAAACTGCACTACTCAACGCACTGGCGGCGCACATTCCATCTCACCATCGTGTGGTCACCATTGAAGACCCGCCTGAGCTGCAATTGCCCCACCTGCCAAACAAAGTCAGCTTTGAAGTCAGTCAGTTAAATGGCATCGGCATCCGTGAGCTGGTGCGCCACACCCTGCGATACAGACCCAACCGAATTTTGGTCGGAGAAATTCGCGGCGCTGAAGCATTCGACATGCTCGATGCCTACAACACAGGGCACCCTGGCTCGGCAGTCTCATATCACTCCGATACAGCTGCCATGGCGCTGTCCAGACTTGAAAACATGGTGCGTATGGCACCCGAGGCAAGCAACTGGCCATTGGCTGATCTGCGCAGACAAATTGCATCCACGTTTTCATTTGTCATTCATGCCGGCATTTTGCAAGGACAACGCGGCCCTGTCGAAGTTATGGAGCTGCTGGGACACGAAGAGGCGGGTTATGTCACCCGCTCATTATTTTCAAAGCAAATCACCTACGTCTGATTCAACCACCATCAAAAGGCAAAAAAAATGAACTTCAAAAAAATGATTCAAATCGCCACAGCGATTTATTTCAACTACATCTTCATGCCAGCTGCGCAGGCAGGCTTTTTAAGCCGCGACCTCTGCCGTGGCTACAAAGGCGTTGTGGACGATGAGCTTTACGTGACGCTCGGTGTCATCGTGTTGGCGATTTTGCTGATTGTTTGGAAAGTGGCACCCAGTGGGACGGTTTTGTCAAAAGCACTGGGCATTCTGACCGCTCTTGCGCTTGCATTGAATCTTGAAAACTTGATGCAACTCGTTTTTGGTCGCGGACTCGCCTGCTAAGTCATGACAGTCACTTTGCACAAGTCGAAGATTCGCCAATCGCTACTGAGTGAGATGACGACACTTGGAGTGGATGACTGGCTATTCATCATCAACCTTGAAGTCGCCATGCTTTTGACCATTGTGTTGCGCATCAAAGCATGGTTCTTCGTGGCGATCGCCATGCATTTTGTTTTGATGCTGGTGACAAAACTGGCACCCAAAATCTTGGACTGCTATTTCAGGCACGTGCAGCAATCTGATCGTTACTTTAGTGGCTCATCGCCACTGCAGCGCAAAAAATTGCCTCCTCGCTTGAACTTCAGCTTGGAGCCGCAATGACCTCGAAACATGTACACCATGGCGATCAGTTTCATTTCAACGCGGATCAAGACATTCGCGATCGGACCAAATCATATTTCGCCGAGGCTGGACAACCCTGCTCGGAATGGATCAACTGGTTACTTCCATTGGATGATCAGACGATCATGAATAAAGACGGCAGCATGATGGCCGTCTTTGAAATGCAAGGCTTGGATACTGAATCCAACGGCGTTGAGAAATTCAATCAGGCAAGAAATCAGGCCGCGTATGCCTTGTCGCAGCTACAAGAAAAGAATGTCACGATGTGGTGGCAGGTTCGGCGCAGGATCACGCAAGACTATCCAGGTGGGGAATTTCCACACACTACCGGCGAGCTGATCAATGCCGAATTGAAAGCCGAGTTTTTGCGCAATGCGCAATACGTCAACAAGCACCATGTTGTGCTGATCATGAGTCCCTGGGACAACTCCATCCGAATGTTGGCAGGCTTGCGTCGCTCACAGGAGAAAAAGCAAGGAACCATGGGCGCTGTCAAAGCGCTTGCAAATGGCATCAAGTCAATGATCGCCGGACAGTCAATCTTCCCATACGAGAGCGTCGAAGAACTCCAAGAAATGTTGGAGCAATTCAAATCTCACGTGGATTTGCTTGTGTCGTCCATGAGCAGTGACATTGGCTTGAGGATTTTGCGCGGTGGCCAACTGGGCAGATTCTTGAATGTGGCCTCATCGCCCACATCCAAACTGGACGGCGAGGACATTGATTTAGCCCGGTACGGGCTCGATGTCCATGCCCCCACAGTAGAAATCGACAACAGCATGCGTGAGATGCTGAAGTTCGAGTGGAATCATGAGACCGTCTGGGGACAGTGCTACAGCCTGGACTTTACAGTCACCAAAGAACTGAGCGTCGACATGCTTGACGGCATGCTGGCCGCGCCGTTTGAATTCACGCTCTCGCATTGCATGCAATTGCTGCCACGGCCCAAAGGTGAAAGATCGGTAGCTGCTCATGAAAATTATCATGCCGCTCGGCGCTACCCCATCAAGGCCTATTTGGCTGGTCTTTTAGGCAAAGCTGAACTGAACAAAGAAAGCATAAACAGCCACAGAGACAAAGCTGCAAAAGAAGCCGAAGCTTTTAAAAACAGCATCAGCGCATCGCAAGACGGCGTGGGCTTGTACTACGGCACCATCATGGTTCAGTCCCACTCGCCTGATGTCTTGGTCGAATCCAGCAAGCGTTGCGAAGAGCTGTTGCAATCTAAACAGATCAAGCCTATTTTGGAGCGACTGCATAAATTTTCTTCATTTGCATCCACCGTTCCAGGATCGCACCATGAAGTGGCTAAGTGGGGCAAGCTCGATCGACTGAATTTTGTAGACCTGTGCCCGATTCGTACGTTCTTGCCTGGCGACAGAATCAACACGTACCTGACGGAACAAACCGGACAAAAGTGCGAAGCCTTGCTGGCACTACCTACTCGGTCACGCATCCCCTACTACTTCACCGGTTACGTTGGTGATCTGGGGCACTTGATCATGATTGGACCGTCTGCAACAGGTAAAACGAGCTTTGTGACATTGGCACTGTCGCAGTTTAGGAAGTATCCGAAGTCCAACGTCATTATTTTTGACAAAAAATATTCGACAAGACCAACCGTTTTGCTCCAAGGCGGAAAGTACCTGGATCTAACTCCCGACAACCAAACGGGCAGCGTTGCACACATGGGACCGCTGACCATGCTGGCCCCAGATCAAGGAGGCAGACATTTTGAGTTTGTCGCTGGCTGGATCGAATTGCTGGCAAAACAGCGTGGCTATTCAGCAACGGCGCAAGACCGCATCAAGCTGGAGTCAGTCCTCAAAGCGACTCAAGAAATGGCTCAGAAAGACCCAAGCGTTCTGACGCTGAGCACCGTCTTAGTTCAACTGGACATGGTCACACCGTTTGCCCAGGCGCTTCAGCCATGGACAAAAGGCCAAATTTACGGCCGCTATTTTGACAATGCCACAGATGATTTTGACCTGACAAGCCTAGTGGCCGCAGAAAACGGCTCATTGCTGGACAGTGAAGAATTGTCAGTGCCCTTCATGCAGCTGCAGTTCTACCGAATTGCCTCACAGTTGCGCGAATTCAAAGATGACGGCTCGATCGCGCCCACCCTGATCTACATCCCGGAATTGTGGTATTTCGTCAGGAACAAAGGCTTCCGAGAAATGCTGTTCGAGTGGTTGGTCACTCTGCGCAGCCTCAATGCCTGCGTCTGGTTTGACACGCAGTCACCCGACCGTTTGATTGAGTCAGATATTTGGTCATCCATGCGGGACAACATTGCCACCGTGGTTTTGACGCCCAACGCAAAAGCACTGACGAGCTCTCTTTCTTCCAAGTTGCGGGACGAATTTATGCTGACCGAAGAGGCACTGCAATTCGTCGCCAATGGTGTGCCCAAACAAGACTATTTGATCATGAGCGGTGGCATCACCCGCAGAGTCAGGCTACCCATCAACAAAACCATCATGGCATGCCTGCGTGCCGACAAGAAAGCCCAAACCTTGCTCAGCAAGTACTTGGATCGCCACGATTTTGATATCGCTGACTACATCCGGGAGATCAATGATGAAGAATAAGTTGGTTATTTTGACGCTTTGCTTGTCATGCACAGCCGCTGTTAATGCCGCTGGCGTTGGATCAATCGCCGGAACTGGCGGAGCATCCGAGATGACCCAGATTGCCAACAACATGCAACTTGTTGGCATGACGGCAAAACAAGCAACGCAAGTGTCGGAGGCGATTGCAACACGGATTGCCTCAGTCAATCAGTATGTGGCCATGCTGCAGAACTTGAAAAACTTGCCAGCGGTCGCCATGCAACAAGCGCTGGCACCTTACAAAGAACAAGTAGGTGATCTGGGAAAGCTTTTCAATTCAGTCGACAAACTCAAGAAAGCCGCCGAGAACACGGAATACCTGATGTCCTCTCGCGTGACCGATGCTCGCATGCTCAACATGAGCATGAAAGAGTATTTGCAACGTGAAGCCAAGTTGGCCAACACAAAAGGTGGCATCTACAAATCACGCTATCAGCAAGACATTAAGGCCATTGAAGAAATGCAAGCTCGCGCAAAAGAGTTGCGCACCTTGAGTGAAAAAAATCAGGCAATTTCAGGCAATGTGGAAGGGCTGCAGCAACTCAATCAACACGCATCAATCACAGCTGGTGAGTTGATGGAGATCCGCGCTGCGCTTTTGGCTCAGAACGTGGATTCCGCCCAAGACAAAGAAATTCAGCAGCGTGCAACCCAAGCTCATGCCGAGGACATGAGCAAGACACTCGATAAAGCCAGAAATCGCTCAAAGGCGCACAAGGAGGTCAATGTGGACTTCAAAGACCCATGGAATCAGAACTGGGTGGGTTCAGGAGAGGGTCGATGAACACTGCCACCACCAAACTGCGCCGTAACATTTTCATCAAATTGTTGATGCGCGAGCATCGCTTGGGCTATTTGACGAGGAATCATCTACGTCTAATTTTGAGAGCCATCCAAAGCAACTCAACAGATGCCCAAACTCGCCAGATGACTCAGGGCTCGTTTCGTATTTCATTGATATGGGCAATGTGGCGGTTGGCTGATGAGTCTCCAGTGATTTTTGCCTGGGGGGCTATCAGTTTGATTCCTTCAGCCGTGCTGACTGTGTACGTAATTTTTAGCCGTCTGGCCGAAAGGATTTAATCATGGCCACGCTCAGCAACGGACAAGTATTTGACGCCTTGCACTCAGAAATGGTGCAAAAACTCTCACAGTCAGCAACGGTGTTGATACCTGATGGGCAGGATTTGGCATTCGTATTGCTCTTCATCACTTTATCTTGGTCGTTGGTGACTTGGATGTTGACAGCCAATGGTCCGCAAACCCTACTTGATTCAGTCCGAGCCCTAGCCCGCTACAGCATTGTCGTCTTGATGTTGACAGGCTGGGTTTCCTTTGTAGGTGGGTACTTCATGGGTGCAGCTCATGACATCGGAAAACGTTTGACTGGCGGAGCCACCATCAGCGAAAGCGTCAATATTCTGATGCGTGTATCAAAGGGATTGTTTGCAACGACCGATGCAGCAAACATGGCTGATTGTGTTGCGCCCTCATCAGCCATGGACCCCGCAGCCACGGGTGTTTATGAATCAGAAGAGTGCAAAACACCTCCAAGCAACAGCAAACAACCCGGTACATGGGACTTGCTCAATGCATTCCCGATGGTTCTCATGACATGGCTTTTGCGACTCATCACTGTCATGTTTCTTGCGGCGCTAGGAACGCTGTTTTTGGTGATTATTTTCATGGCCGATATCACCTTCGGCATCGGCATGATTTTGGGGCCGATATTGGTGCCGTGGTTGATCTGGGAGCGAACACAATTTCTTTTCGAAGGTTGGCTCAAATACATGATCGTTGCGACCCTGCAGAAAATTGTGGCAGCCGTGGTGGTCATGGTTACGGCACTCTTGATCAACTCATTAGCGGCACTGTCAAAAACCATGAATACCGTGGGCATCGACATCTTGGCTGTTGAAGAGTTCACGGCATTTTTAATGGTTGTTGTCAGCGGTCTCGGAATCATCATTTGCTGGCAAGCCCCCCAGTTGGCCAGCGCCCTTGTCAGCGGCGGTGGAGGAATAACGTCATCGACACAACTCAACGCTATGCGTGAAATTAAGCGCATTCCAGGTGAAAAATGAACACGAATAACGAATTCAAAATATCTCCCAGTGTCGGCACCGAAGAGGGCTTGAAAGCCGCTGGTGTTTACGTTGACCTGATCAATGGTTTGCAAAAGAACCTTGCCGATTTGCGACGCAGCAACTTAATTTATGCAGCCATTGCGACATTAGCTGTTGGTGGATTGGTGACTGTCACACCGCTGCGCAAGATCGTTCCATTCTTTTATGAGGTGGACAGCAGTACTGGTCGCATCTCAGTCTCTGGAACTGTGGCGCAAGAACTGAACGTGAGTGATGCCAATATCGCCTATTTCATTCGTCTGTGGGTCACACGGGTGGTCACGATCAATGCCGCAACGCTCAAAGAAAATTTACCCAGCGCCTACAAATGGACTCGGGGCAGCGCCCAAGCGGAATTGGACGAATGGACAGAAAAAACCGATAAGACAGCTTCACGGTTGTCAAAAAATCCCGGGTTGACACGCGAGATCGTGGGCATCCCCACGGTTTCGTTTTCCGAAGGACGAAGCATTGCATTTGTGGATTTCGTATGGGCAGAAAAAGTCAATGGTGTGGAAGTGGATCGCCGAAGAAAACTCATGACGCTTGAGTTCGGTTTGCTGTCCCCCACGATCACTGCGAAAGACGCCAAGGAAGCGCTCCAGTCCACAGATAACCCTTTGGGGCTGGCCATCACTCATTTCACACTCAACGACCAAATCAGCCGCTGATTCGAGCGTACACATCTACAAATGCCATGAAGACTCATCCATTCATTCTGACGACTCTCATCACCCTGCTTTGCATGAATGCAAGCGCACAAACACCCGGTGCATCTAAAGCACAAGCAGTACAGCCGTTGCAATCCTTGGTTGACTACATGTGCGGGACAGATCCAGCGCATCGGCAAGGCGCGATCAATTCCATTGTGGCCAAACCCTCCCCTTACAGCTCCAAGTTGGTGATTTTTCCGTACCACAAGGATGCCATTTATCCCGTCAATACGTTTTTCAATCGATACACGCACTTTGAGTTTGAAACGGGTGAGCGCTTGGTTGGCGTATATGTCTCAGATGAGACGGAATTCGAACGCCATGTTGCCACAACAGGTCGCGACGCCATGATCAGGCCACGTACCCGTGGTGCATCTGGATCTGCAACCATCATCACCGATCGCAGGCGCTACCAAATCGAATTGCGCGACGTTTCTGTTTGCCCTCAGGAGAACCAATATCAGCGCGTTTCATGGTTGGTGGATCAGGGTATTTACGAAGATGCCAGCGCGATCGGTGCAGCACCAAACACTATGGTTGCAAAGTCAGCACAGCAAATGGAAAAAGCAGTTGAGCCTACAGCATCCACCGGCCTGGGCATCAAGCTAGACAAGCTCAATACAGACTACACCATCGAGGGCTCTGATGAGATCAAGCCGGTCATGGTGATGGACGACGGTGAACGGACTTATTTGAAGTTTTCTGACTCCATGACATTGCGGCCAGCCATGTTTGCAGTGTCCAAAGATGGCACACCGCAAATCGTGGAATACGCAGCACAGAACGCGTATTTCATTTCCGCTCAAATTTTTACTCATGGCATTTTGCTCAAACACGACAAGAGCGAAGTGCGGATTTTGTCCAAAAAGTCCAAATGTGGCTTTTGGAACGCCAGCTGCAAAACCGTCAACACCTCTCAATTTTTGAGTGAGGCTCGGTGACATGGCCACGCACACACAAACTCCCGCAGCAAGCAGGAAATGGCTGACTTACGGAGCCATTTCACTGTTGATAGTGATCGCTTTGGGGTTGATCTATCGCCAAATCACAGGCACAACCCTTCGGCAGCAGCGACAGGAAAAAGAAAAAGAGCAAGCTGCACAGGAATTGGCTTCCAAGGCACCTGCTAATTCGGATGGCTTTTCTGCCAAACTTTTGGAACAGTACAAAAGGGGCCAAACCGAAATCGATCAGCCAGGCGACTCTATAAAGCCTTTGCCCTCGGCTCAGCCCTCAAAAGAGGAAATGCCCAAACCGACTGAGCCAGGATCAAGCGGTTCTCGTAATCAACGCCCCGGTTCAAATTCAGGGTCTCAAAGCACGCCTTCGGCCGAGTCAACCGATGCAGAAAACGCTGAATATGAGGAGCGCCGTGCAAGACTGCAATTGGATCAGTCTCGCAGAATGAGTGTCTGGGAAGCAAATTCAGGCGCTCCAGGCACAGGGACAACATCTGCAGGTTCGCCCCTGGACAGTCTGATCGCAGCCGCGAAACAACAAACAACAGCGCCTGCAACCAACGACATCAGCAATTCACAAAATGGTGCGACAGGTCTCGAAGAATTGGCCAAGCGATTGACATCTGGCGGTTCATCTTCAGTTAGCGGTGTACAGGGTTCTAAAGACGACCAATTCATGGCTCAAGTGAGTCAAAGACAGCAAGCCAAAAGTCAGGCTGAGCCCTTGCGAGCCAAAAAAGGGCATGGCAGGTACAGCTTATTGCAAGGCGGAGCAATCAAGGCCGTCATGCGCACAGAGGTATCAAGCGACTTATCTGGCGAGTGCAAAGCGCAAGTCGATCGTCCGGTCTATGACTCTGTGCTGCAACAAGATTTGTTGATCCCACCGGGCTCCACACTCATCTGCACTTACAGCACAGAAGTTACGCCTGGCCAAGAGGTCATGTTGCTGGCATTTACGCGGCTGATTTTCCCAAATGGTGCATCTGTCGATCTGGGCAGTATGAATGGTGCCAATCCTTTGGGTGGATCGGGCGTACCGGCTCAAGTCAATTCAAGATTTTGGAGAGTTTTTGGCTCATCGTTCTTGATTGCAGCCGTCGCCAAGGTCGCAGAGAACAAAAACGCAGCCAACAACGTGACCATCAATTTGCCGGGTGCTCAAGCTGGTGGTGTCGCAGCCAGCGTGCTAGCCGATGTTGCTCGCAAGTCACTAGAGAGAAACACCACGCTCCGTGATGAATTGCGCATCAAACCGGGTGACTTGATCACGGTAATCGTGTCTCAAGACATGGTGCTGGACCCAGCAATTACCCGTGCACCTTCTTATTGATTTTTAAATGGAGTTTTCATGAAACGCATGAATGCAAGTTTGCTATTTACAAGTGTGATTTTGATGACGAGTCACGTTCACGCACAAAGCGGTGCCATCGAGGGCTTACAGACCCCTCAAGCCACAAAGTTCGACACACGCTACAACAGCACCGATCCAAAGATCGTGGTTTTGGATGATGGCAAACAAACCTATGTTGCCTTACCTAAGGAGATGACTACTCCGATCGTGATGTCTTTCGTGCCTGCAGGCGAAATATTGTTGCAGCCAACACAAATGTCACCTTATCTGATGCTGCCCGGTGTTCATAAAAAACTCAAATTTCTTTGGGGCAATGCACGCGACATCCTTGTGACGCACACCGGCCCATCCGGATTGGAGCGTAATGGGGCTGCGGCAGCCTTTGGCGCAGTTTCACCTGTTGCAATGCACGGGGCCATAGCAAAGCCCGTACCCTCTGATGTCAACAGACAAGCCGTCACAGAAACAGCCACTCCAAAGTCAGAAATGCCCATGGTGGGCCAGCCCGTAGAACGCCCTGAAGTTCGAGCTGGCAGCACGACTTCATCTGCAATTGTCCCTGTTGTCGTTGGCGCTGACACAGCTGCGTCGACACCGGCATCCGGTGTGCCTGGCGCACCCACAGTGGCCCCATCCTCGGCCTCACCCACGGCACCCGTCACGTCTACCCCTGCCCCGGCACCCGGCCAAGCCCCTATTGCCCAGATCGAGCGCCTCACCATCCAAGCCGGTCAGCGCCTGAGCGTCGCCTTGGGTACTTGGTTGAAGTCCCAGAGCGTCGAGT
>CAYRBW010000019.1:0-21586 GCA_964422575.1 uncultured Limnohabitans sp. | reverse complement strand
CATCAAAGACCGCCTGCTCTACCGCCAAGCCGTTGAGACCGCCCGCTGCCTGCAAGAAGGCGTGCTCACTTCGGTGCACGACGGCAACATCGGCTCAATTTTTGGTATCGGCTTTCCGGCTTGGACGGGCGGTGCGCTGCAGTTCATTTATGGGCAAGGGGTGGACGCGTTTGCCAAACGGTGCGCTGAACTGGCGGCGCTGTATGGCGCGGGGTTTGTGCTGACGGGGGAAGTGGTTGACTGTTTGGGGCGGCATCAACCGGTTTTTTGAAGGCGTGGCCTGAGAGGAACTGTACGAAAAAAACGCAGCGCTTGGGGGACTGGGTGGCTGCGTTTTTTTGAGAATTGCTGTGAAAGCGGTTGTGCCTGCTTCGGTTAAAGACAAGTTTTTCAAATGTTATGCGCTTCGTCGGGTTTAGGCTGGTAGCGGAACTGGCCGAACGGCTGCTCTGGGGCACCTTAGCGCGACTTTGAATCTAAGGTGCCGAGCTACCAACTCGCAGCAGATGCATGAGGATCGTGGTGGTCGGTACGGAGGTGTAGTCCAAGACCTCACGCGCGGTGCAGATGACGCTTCCCACTGCCAACAGATGCGTGGCTTACGCCTTTTGTCGGTTTTCGAAGCAAAATGTCTGGGATGCAGTTGGGGACAAGAGGACGAACGCTCAGAAGAATTAAGCCGACGCTTGTGTTCTTCATAAAGCCTTCCCAGCAAAATTTCGAGGGAGAAAACTATGAAGCTACAGGCCTATCGGCTACAAAATTACCGCCGACTGCGAGACGTTGTCATCGAGCTTGATGACGAGATTTCCATCTTTGTTGGTGCCAACAATAGCGGGAAGACGTCCGCTGTCCAAGGCTTGTACTCGATGCTCCGTGGCGAGGCGAAGAAGTTCGAGCTCTTTGATTTCAGCGCAGCGCTATGGGCTGAAATCGATGCCATCGGAAGATCGGCGCCAGGGGATGAGACGGCGGCCAAGAAGTTGCCATCAATTCTCTTAGATCTCTGGTTCCGCGTTGGTGAAGACGATCTCGCCACTGCGATGCCGCTGCTTCCGAGCACGGAGTGGGACGGCAAGTGCGTAGGGATCCGTGTGGCGTTTGAGCCTCGCGATGCCCACGAACTCGTTCGGAAGTTCCATGAACTGCATGAGAAGGCAAACAACGCGGCGATGATGCTGGCGGCCAAACTCAAGAAAGGCGGTGAGCCTGCCGCCAAGGTGGGCGCGGATACGGTAGAGGTGGTGGCCGATGCCAGCGGGTACACGCCCTGGCCAGAAAGCCTGACGAAGTACCTCACCAAGGAGCTGAGCAAAGAATACACTTTCAGATACTACGTGCTCGACGAGCGTGCTTTTGACGGCTATCAGACAAAGGACACCGACTACGAGCCGCAGCCCCTTGGTAAGGAGCCCGGAGGCGCCGCCATTCTCAAGTCGCTGGTGAGAGTGGACTTCCTGCGCGCGCAGCGGCACCTCGATGACCCGGACACCGGCAGCTCTGACCGCGCCGAGAGCCTGTCGCGGCGACTGAGCCGCTTCTATCACCGCAACCTGGAGAAGCGTGGCGACGACCATGCGGCGCTCAAAGCGCTGGACACCTCGGAGAAGGAGCTGAACTTCCACCTGGAGGAAGTCTTCAGTGACACCCTCAAGCGCCTAACCAAGCTCGGTTATCCAGGCGTGAACAATCCCGAGATCGTGATTCGGGCGGCCCTGGATCCGACGACCGTCCTAGGGCAGGACGCCAAGGTCCATTACGTGATCCCGGGCGCGGCCACCGCCCAACTGCCCGATAGCTACAACGGCCTAGGGTTCAAGAACCTTGTCTACATGGTGGTGGAATTGCTCGACCTGCACGAGCAGTGGAAGGCCGAGGATGACAAGCGGGAGCCACTGCATCTGGTGTTCATTGAAGAGCCTGAGGCGCATCTGCACGCGCAGATCCAGCAGGTATTCATCAGGAACGTTTTGCGCCTGCTTGAGGATGCCAATGACCAGGCGACGCTTTTTCACACGCAGCTCGTTATCACCACGCACTCCCCGCACATACTGTACGAGCGCGGGTTCTCTCCCATCCGGTACTTCCGACGCGTCAGCGACCAGCTGGACCATCACACCGATGTGCGGAATCTGTCGCTTTTCAAAACGGGAGCGGCCGACGCCCCAGCGCGCGAATTCCTGCAGCGGTATCTGAAGCTGACGCACTGCGACCTCTTCTTTTCAGACGCGGTCATCTTGGTCGAAGGCAACGTCGAGCGCCTGCTTTTACCAGCCATGATCGAGTTGGCTGCCAAGCGGCTCCGTTCTTCGGCCCTGACCATCCTTGAAGTCGGCGGTGCGTTCGCGCATCGCTTTCAGGAACTCATCGCTTTCGTTGGGCTCACGACGCTGGTCATCACGGATATTGACAGCGTGAAGGTCAAGTCGGATGCAGAGAAGGCTGCCGCGCAGGAGGCCGACGCCGGCGCAGCCGGTGCCAGCGATGACGATGACGACGACCTGAAGCCCTTCGAGATCGAAGAAAACGACGAAGCAGAACCAGGCGGCAAGAAAAAGTCCAAGAAGCGTGGCAGCACCTGCCATGCGCACACGGAAGGTGCTGTTACGTCCAACCAGACGCTCATCAGCTGGATCCCGAAGAAGCGGTCGGTAGCCGAACTCTGGGAAGTCACCGCAGAGCAAAAGTCTTTGCCGCTGGCCGAGGGTTCCAGCGCAGAAGTGCGAGTGGCCTATCAAACAAGGGTTTCGGTGACGGTGGGCGCAGTAACTTCACTGCTGTGCGGACGCACGCTTGAGGAAGCCTTTGGTCTTGAGAACGCAGACTGGTGCCAGGCTGAAGCCAACCGAGGGGTCGGCCTCAAGCTGAAGTGCGCACCGAGCAGCCCCGAGGAACTGGCTAAGAAGTTGCACGACAGGGTGGTCGGCAAGAACTTCGACAAGACCCGCTTTGCGCTGGAGGTCCTGGCAAGTGGGCCGCTCAATGGGTGGAAGGTCCCTGCGTACATCGCCGAAGGCTTGGCCTGGCTCGAAGCGAAGGTCGCCCATGAACTTGAGGCGGACGTCGCCATCGCCGCTGAGGTTGCTACGACCGGGCCGGCTGCGACCGCTGCTGTCACTGTCATCTCCGGGGCGGGGTAGACGACATGAGCAGACGAATCGATAGTCCGGACACTGACGCTGACCGCGAGATCCATGCGTGCATTGCCGCGACGCCACCTCAGCCCTTCGTGGTTCGTGCCGGCGCAGGCTCCGGCAAGACCACCTCCCTCATCAAGGCGCTGGACTGGGTGATGTCCGAGCACGGCGTCAGCATGCGGGCGAAGAAGCAGAAGGTCGCGTGCATCACGTATACCGACCTCGCCGCCAATGAAATCCTGGCAGACGTTAACGACAACCCGCTGGTTCATGTCTCGACCATCCACAGCTTTTACTGGGCCATTGCCAAAACGTTTCAGTCCGACATCAAGGTTTGGCTGAAGAATGACATCCGTAGGCGGGTCTCCGAACTGGAAGAAGAGCTAGACAACTACGGCCCGCGTGTTCGACAGCCCACGCGCGACAGAAACAAGGCAGACCAGGAGCGCTATGCCCGAAACCTTGAAGCGCTGGACGGCGTCAAGGCATTCAACTACGGCTTGGGCAGTGACTACGCGAAGGGCATCCTTGGCCACGAGGACATCCTTCAACTTGCCGACTTCCTGCTGCAAAACCGCCCGTTGTTTCGACGGGTCGTGGCGCTGAACTACCCGTTCGTCTTTATCGACGAGAGTCAGGACACGTTCCCGGGGGTGGTGAAGTCTTTCAAGCAAGTGGAGGCCCAGATGCAGGGCAAGTTCTGTCTCGGGTTTTTTGGCGACCCGATGCAGTCGATCTTCATGAGAAGCGCAGGAGACATCCCGCTCGAAGACCACTGGAGGGCGATCACCAAGCCCGAGAACTTTCGTTGCGCCAAGCAGATCCTGGACGTCGCCAACGCCGTGCGTGCCCAGGGTGACGGCATGAAACAAGTCCGCGGGCTGCACGAGAGGGTCGAAGGGGACCTCAAGCTTGTGGAGGGCTCAGCCCGAATGTTCGTCCTGCCGAACTCGCTGAATCGAACCGCGACACTGGCAAGAGTCCGGGCGTGGAGCGCGGCGACTAACAGCGATGAGGGCTGGACGACCCCGGACATCGCGGTCAAGATCCTCGTCATCGTGCACCGCATGGCCGCAAATCGGCTAGGCTTCGGCGGGATCTACTCCGCGCTGAACGACAAGACGCCGGACGCCATGAAGCAAGGGATGCAGGACGGCACTGGCTGGCCCGTTAGACCCTTCCTCGGTTTTGCACTGCCGATCGTTGCAGCGATGAAGGCCGGCGAGGAGTTCGCAGCGATGAACCTGCTCCGGGAGTTCAGCCCCCGCCTAGCGCCCGAGGCCCTGCTCGGTCGCCGCACCGCGGATGTACTGCGAGAGCTACGCGCAGCTGTTTTGAGACTCGTCGCCATGTTGGACGAGGCCGGTACCACTGTTGGTGACATTGCACTCCATCTCCGCGACGCGGGCCTTTTTGAGTTCGACGAGCGCTATTCACGCTTGCTTGGGTTCGTTGGAGATGTTGCCGACGCAGCTCAAGAGGCCGAGGCTGCTGATTTAGCTCCGGCCGAAGGACGATCCTCGGACGCAGCAATAGCCAAGTTCTTGAAGTGCTCTGCACAAGAGCTTTTGCCCTACAAACGCTATGTCTCAGAAGGTTCCCCCTATGCCACGCAGCACGGCGTAAAGGGCGCCCAGTTCGAGCGCGTCGTAGTGGTTATGGATGAGGAGGAGAGCGACTACCGGACCTATAACTACGAGCGAATCTTCGCTAGTGCTGAGGCCCGTGCGGCGGATCGCGCACGATTTCTTGGCGGTGATGAAAACACCTGGAGCCGAACTTTGCGGCTGCTGTACGTCTGCTGTACTCGCGCCCAGCGTGGGCTGGTTTTAACGTTCTTTGTTGCCGACCCGGCAACCACTGTAGAAAACGTCGTGGCGAGTGGGATCCTGCCTCGGAGCGCAGTCTTCACGCAGGAGGCGCTGGCTGCGGTGTCGTAGTGGGGCGACGCGTGCAGCCAGCTTGCTGGGATCTTCGCGGGGAGATCTGGCACGCCTTTTGCTCGGTAGCGGCTGTATGCACGGCTCACTAACAAACATTGCGCGGCTCCTGCGGCAGCTTTGGGGCGGCGAGTTTAATGATGTGGAGGACCGCAACTGCTGCACAGCTGACCTTTGCCCTGTTGACCTGAATACATTCGCTAAGCCTCCCCCTCAAATCAACCGCTGCTTCAACGAAGCCTTTCCCAGCGGCAGCAGTCGTGCGTAGTCCAACAGCTCCGCCAGCCTTGCACCTTTGCCCTGCCACTCATACACAGCAGCTTCGCCCAGCAGCACGTAATGCCACGGTGGCCCACCGCGTTGGTCCTCGCTCAGGTTGTTGATGCGATCACACCAAGCCAGCGCGGCTTTCAGTTTGCGTTGCACGTTGGGGTGGATGGTTTGTTCCTGGCCTTTGGTTTCGACCAGGTACACCGCACCTGCGGTGCGTACCAGAAAGTCGGGTGAGTAGAAGGCAGGCAGGCCGTCGTTTTTCACGTAGCGCAGGCGGGCAAAGGTGTGGCGGTTTTCGCTGATCTTGCAAAACGCCAGCACTTGCGTGTCGGCTTGTGCCCAGTGGATGAAGGCGCGTTCCAGCCCGCCGTTGCGGCTGGGCCAAGCTTGTTGGCCATGGCGCGGGTGCGAGGTGTTGCAAGTCATGCGATGGCAAAGCTTCTTGCGTGGCTCAAGTGCTTGGATACAATTGTGGTAAATCCTGAAAGGCACACCATGTCCACTGTTTCCATGCGCATTGATGAGGCTTTGGTCGGTGCGGCCCGTGTGGCTGCCAAGACCGAATTTCGCACTGTGCAGGGGCAAGTCGAGTTTTGGGCCAAAGTGGGCCGTGCTGCCCTCGACAACCCCGATTTGCCAGCGTCATTTATTGCTGAAAGCCTCATGAGCCTGGCCGAGCCGCGAGAAGACAGCGCACCTTTTGTGACCCGCAGTCTGGCAGGCAATTTGCCCAGCAGCCCCGCCGACACCGTGCAAGCATGAGCTGGCAGGTGCTGCAAACGCGGCGCTTTGCCCGCGTGTACAAAAAACTGACCCAGGCCAACTTGATTGCGGATACCGATGCTGCTGTGGCGACGGTGGCCGAAAACCCCGACGTGGGTGAGCGCAAAAAAGGCGACTTGGCCCAGCTGTGGGTACACAAGTTTCGCAGCCAAGGCCAGCTTTACCTGTTGGGCTACACCCGCGAAGATGCTGTGCGCCTGATCTATTTGGAAGCCATGGGGCCACATGAAAACTTCCACAGGGATTTGAAGCGCTGAGCGCTTGTGCATGGCAAGGCCGTTGGCTCCTTGTTTTGCTGCTGCGGCCTGCACCGAGAACCATGCCTGTGATTTGGTCAAGGCGTGGATGCATTCGCCAAACGCTGTGGTGATCTGACGGCACAATATGCGTGGGCTTTGCGCTGACGCCGGGAATCATCGCCAGCCTTAACCAGCACCAGCCGGTGTATTGAGCAACGCGCCCCATGGGCGATGGGGGTGAATATGGAATCGATCTACGCCTTATGGACCGTGGCCGCCATTGCGGCCGTGGGCATCATGAGTCCGGGGCCTGATTTTCTGGCCGTCAGTTATGCGGCCATCACCGGCCTGCGGCGCGACGCCGCTGCTGTGGCAGCGGGCGTGGTGCTGGGCAATGGCATTTGGGCGGGCGCCGCCCTTTTGGGTGTGGGTGCTTTGTTCGCTTTGTTTCCATCGCTTTTTCTGCTGATCAAATTGTGTGGCGCGGCCTACATCGCTTGGCTGGGCATTCAGTTGCTGCGCTCCGCTCGCACGCCTTTGCCCGAAAGGACGGCCGCAGACCCTTCCATGTCTCTGGGCACTTCGTTTGCCAAAGGGCTGTCCACCACCATGGCGAACCCCAAAGCGGCCTTGTATTACGCCTCTGCACTGTCGTCGGCAGCCCCTGAAAACGCGAGCATGTTGTTGCTGGGCTGGATGTTGACCGTTGTGGTGGCCGTGGCGGTCATTTGGTTTTCTGTGGTGGTGTTGGTCTTGTCCACCCCGCGTGCCAGCAGCGCGTTCCGCCGTTTCAAGGTTTATTTCGAGTCGCTTTTTGGCGTGTTGCTGCTGGCGTTTGGCCTCAAGCAGTTTTTGTCCAGGGCTTGAGCGCTGATGCCTTGTTGACTTAGCGCTTTGGGCGTTCTGAAGCTGACCTGATCAGCTCGAAACCGCTTTGACGCGCACCCCGCCGATCAGCTGGCCCACCAAAACGGTGGGCAGGCGTTGGCCGAGTGGCTCAAATTGGACTGTGCGACTACTCGGGGTCCTTACCCGAGTTTTTTCAAGCTCGTTTGTATGCCTGTGATGGTTTTGTCCAGCACTTGAGCCTGGAACCCCGCAGGCAGTTGGGCTTGGACATGGGCGAATGCTTGGGGTGCTTGCGCGATGATTTCTGCAAGGAGGTCGTTGACCTCATGTTTGAGGCTGCAGGTTTGGGCGGTGGTGATCAAGTGACGTTTCTGAATGTCTTTGTGCAGGTAGTGCTTGTTTTTGCCCCAAAAAGCCATGGCCATCTTGAGTTTGTGGACAGACCATTGATGGGGGGCTGGCCCCTCTATTGGCCAGATGGACATGACGTCGTAAAGCGGGGCCAGTTTGAAGCGGGCTTGCGGCATGATTTGGATGCTGAAATTTTTGGCATGTCCATCTGGTGCCGCCAGCAACCAAAACAGGATTTGCGCTTTCATGAAGTGACGCAGATCGATGGCGGATTGTGTGGAGCGCATGAGTACGCTGCTGATCTCGTGCATGCCGGGTCCGCCATCGGCTTCGTATTTGAGGTGCGATGGCATGCCCAAGGCTTGACAAAAATCTTCTTGTGGCAGCCGCATCCACCATTGACCAGAGGGGTGCAGTTGTCGGTCAAAACGCTCAACGGCCAGCACACGCTGTGATCCAAAGGTGCGGATATCGGCGTGAGCGACAGGCAGGTCGAATTCGCGCAAAAGGGCAAGGCACAACCACTCGTTGTCGACCGAGCTGCTCAGATCAAGCCGCTGGTTCCCAACCAAGCCGAGTGGCAGTTTGAGGATGTGTGTGGTGGGCGTGGTGCCGTGCGGGCGCATCCATTGGCCCTGGTGCCAAAGTAAAGCTGTTTTTTCTTGGGCTCCGGCCAATGAAATGCGAAGTTCGTCTTCGGCGGTCTGCTTGCCCAGGGTTGCCGGGTTGTTCACCACGCGCAGCAGGTGCTGTTCAACCTCGGTGTCGGTCATGGGTGTGCCTTCGATGCTCATCACATTCAGGGGCGTATCGTCTTCACCCAGCAGTTGCACAGAGCCGACGCAATCCCTGCCGATGGCCCGCAGCAGGTCAAAAGCGTCGGTTGATGCGGTTTTGAAGCGTGCGGCCAATCGGCGGCGGATGGTGTTGTTGTCGGGCAGCAAATTGTCGAAAAAGTGGTCGACAGCTGGGCCTTTCAGTGGCGTGTTGTCCATGCCAAAAGGCAGTGACAGTGACAGGGGGCGCCCCAACGGGGATTTCATCCAGGCGGGGTCATATTGCAGTGACATGCCGCTTCGACCCTGGATGCGCCAAGTGCCGACGCGCATGCCATTGGTCCAGATGGACAGCGCTTGGGTTTGTGTGGGTCGTCCCATGTCACCACGCCGGTGCGTCGGTGTCGCTGGCGATGGTGGCTGCTGGACGCGATTGAACGCTCAATTCGAGACCGAGCACATTGAGTACCGCCATCAGCTGGCCCAGGCTGATGTTTTCAGCTTGCTGTTCAAAAACGGAGATCCGGCTTTGACTCAGGCCGACCCGTGAGGCGAGTTCCCCTTGGCTGAGATGGTTGGCCTTTCGGGCTGTTTTGAGGATCTGACCCATTTGGGTCGGTGTGACGAGTGGGTAGGGCATGGCATTTATCCGAAAAACGAATAAATGCAATATACCCGCAAAAAGAATAAATGTAAATTATTCGTTTTTAAAATAATTGAAGGTGAGCTTTCGCCCCAAGCCCTCACGCCGCTTTGACGCGCACCCCGCCGATCACCCCGGCCACCAGCAGCGCAATGCCTGCCAGCGTGAGCGGTTCGGGCCAATGGCCGCGCAGCCAAAAAGCATAGGCCAAAGCGGCCAGGGTTTCAAACACGATGAGCTGGCCCGCCAAAGCGGTGGGCAGGCGCTGGCTGGCGGCGTTCCAGCACAGGGTGCCCAGCCACGAGGCGAACAGGCCGATGGCCAGCATGAGGCCGATGAATTCGAGTGGGCGCGGGCCTAAGGGCATGGGCATGGGGTCATGGGTGGCACTGGCCCAAAGCCAAAACGCGGCGTAGCCCAGCAAGGCCAGGGGCAGTGTGGCCAGGCCTTGCGCCGTGGCCCACACGCGCGGGTTGCGGTCGGGGTGGCCGCGCAGCCAGTCGGCGTTTTTGAGGGGGTACCAGGTCCAGCAGACCACTGCGCCCACGGCCAGCGCGGCCCCGGTGATGTAGCGGCCCGTATCGGCCTGCGGGTTTTGCAGCAAAGCGGTCCATTCCACATGGTTGACACACGCAATGCCCAGCAAAATCAGCGCCAGTGGCGGAGCCAGTTGGCGCCACGGAAAACGCCCGTCGCGCTGGTGGTTGAGCAAGTTGGCCGCCACGGCGATCACCACCGGCAGGGTGCCGATGATCATGGTGGGCAGTGCGCCGCCAGCACGCTGGATGGCGCTGGCCAAGAACAGGTAATACAGCACGTTGCCAATGGTCGCCAGTTTGAGTGCGGCCAGCCAGTCTGCGCGGGTCAGGCGCTTGATTTCGGCACGGTCTACAAAGGCCAGGGGCAGGGCGATCAGGCCAAACGCCAAGTAGCGGCCAAAGGTGTGCAGCGCGGCGGGGTATTCGGGCAGCATGAGCGGGCCGACAAACACCAAGCCCCACATCATGCCGGCGGCCAAAGAAAAAAAGATGCCGCCCCAGAAGGCGCTGGTGTTGTTGGACATGCGTCTAGAAAAATCGGTTCAGGCACGCCAGGCGGGCAGCTGCCAGTTGCGCCAAAGCGCCAGGCCACGGAGGCCGACCGTGACCACAACGCAGCCCAGCAGGGCCACCCAGCCGGGCGCGTCAGTGAACCACAAGCCCACATAAGTCCAGCCGCCTGCAAAGGCGCAAACCGCATAGGGCCGGTGGTCCTTGAAGGCGGTGGGGATTTCGTTGCACACCATGTCGCGCAGCACGCCACCAAAAACGCCGGTGATCAGGCCCATGAGCACGGCCACCACCGGGGGCATGAGCGCCTGCAGTGCATGGTGTACGCCGGTGGCGGTGAACAGGCCCAGGCCCAATGCGTCGGGCCAGAGGATGGCTTTTTCGGTGACTTCAAAATGGCGCTGGCGCATGAAGACCATGGCCAGCACACACAGCGCCAGCACGCCCCAGAGCATTTCGGTGTGTTGCACCCAAAAGAAGGGGCGTTGGTCCAGCAGCAAGTCGCGCAGCGTGCCGCCACCGAAAGCCGCCAAAAAAGCGACCACGCACACGCCCACAGCGTCCAGCTGTTTGCGTGCTGCCTCCATGAGCCCCGAGAGGGCAAAGGCGGTGGTGGCCGACAACTCGACCAGCAGGCGAAGGGTGTCCCCCCAGGACTGAAAGGCATACATGGGCTCAATTATCGGGGCAGGCTGCCTTGTTCAGTGTTGCAACCGGACCATTTATTGGGTGAAAAACTTGTTTTGCCGGGCCGCTGCGGACTTGGAGGCTGCCACCCAGCGCATGCAAATCCGCGTGCAATTTGCTCAGTGATTCGCTCAGTGATTCGCGCACAAACTCAAAGGGCTGCAAGGTGGTTCCGGTTGCGTCCACAGATCAGGCTCGACGCAGTACAGGCACAACACAGGCCCTTGTGGCGCGGCGTGCATCAGTGCCGCATGGTCATGCCAATGCACGTCACGCTTGAACCAGCCGACGCAGCAGGTCATGCCTTGATGCCGAGCGCTGATGCGGCATACCGTTGTGCGTCAATGGGCATGCAGTCGAGCAGCGATGGCGGCATTTCGAGTGCTTATTGACGCAGGTAGCGGCGCACAAAATCGGCTGCAAGCCATGGCGCTGTGGAGCCGCTCCACACGGCGGTGTCCTGTATTTGCCACTGCCCATTGACTTGGCGCAAGACGACGAGGCTGGGATTGAGCGTCTTGAATTCGACTTCGGCCAGGGCCCAATCTTCTTGCCGATGAAATTGCAGCCATTGTGCTTGCAGGGAGTCGGGCAGGCTGTGTTGTTGGATGGCGTGCATCACTTCGTGTGCTGTGGCACTGCGGGTGGATGGACTTTGTACAAGGCGGCAATTTTTGTTGAGTTGCCGCCAGTGCTCGGCCAGCCAGCCCCGGATGTCAAACGAATGCCCGCTCAGCTGCAGCAGTGCATCGTTGTCGTGACGGACCCAGTCGACATGGCTGTCGATGGTCAAAAAACCGAGCACCCCCAGCAGGGTGGCGGCGACATGGCGTTTCATGGGCTGGCTAGGCAGGATTTTTCAAGGAAGTTCATGCAATGAAATGCCTTCGTGCGTGGTCACCATCTGCAGTGCATTTTCAAACAAGGCCCTGGCTGTGGCCGCCATGGTGTTGAGCTGCATGTGCAGCTCGGCATCCTTGGGGCTTTGGTTCAGGCAGTCGCGGCTGTAGTCTTCGAAGCGAGCCAATTGGCCGATCAGTTCAGCCACATGGCGGGGGCATTCACACAGCACTTGGCTGGGGATGTTGGCCACACGCTGCAGCACCGCATCTGAAAACCGACGCGCCGGGATCGGCTGTGGCAACTTGTTCAAGGCCCACGAAGCCACGGGCAGCGTTGGACGCGTGCTTTGGACGATGTCGAACAGGGCACTGTCGTTCAAGGTGTCGCGATGAACCACATGGCCTGCTTGCCGCAAGCGTGTGACGGCACCCATCTGGCCAAAACCATAAAGCACCACCGTTTTGCGCGCCGCGTAACGCTGCGATACCGTCAGAATTTGCTGCGCAACTTCGTCGTTCAGACTGTTGACCGACACCATCAGCACATCCGGTGCGGTGCCGGGCGACTGGCCGTCGGCTGACGCCAGGTCCGCCCACACCTGCGCAATCGTCAGGTGTGGCCACCGATCTGGCGCTGTCAGCTTGTTCGATTGCAACCGGTCGGCCAGGCTTTGGCCAATCACCACCCAAGTGTCTTGCGGGGGCTGCAAGGGTTCGGGTTGTTGACCTTGGGCTGCAGCCAAATCGGAGCCTGTTTGCACAAGCTGCTGCAGTTGCACCGGGGCTAAAGCGGCAATCTGGCTGATGCCGTGGCCTTGGCGGGTCAGAGACTTCAATAAAACCGCTTTTCGCATGTCGTCTTCGTTGTAAAGCCTGTGCTGCCCGAGCGTGGTGACCGGCGAGAAAGCGCCGTAACGCGTTTGCCAAACACGCAAGGTGGGCACGGGAATGCCGCTGAGCTTGGAGACCGCACCGATGCGGTACAGAGCAGGAGGTATCGAGGGTGTCATGTTCATTTTTGTTCATGTATTGTGTAGGTATTTTATGTTATTAAAGATTTAAAGAAATAAAAACATATTTTGAATTGAATTTTTTGATTTAAACAATACAATGTCTATTCAAATAAAGGCGCACCATGATCTTGAAGAAAACAGCCAAAGCCGTTGACATCGCGATATTCATCACATCGCGTGCCACCCTCAAGCCCGTGACGACGGAAGAAATCGCCTCGGGGTTGGGGCTTTCTTGCTCCTACACTGAGTCGATCCTCAAGGAACTGCGCGAAGAGGGTCTGATCCGTGCGCACCGTGGGCCGGGTGGCGGCTACCAAATTCGAGGCAACCCGCAAGAGATCACCCTGTGGGATGTTGTGAAGCACTTTGAAGTGCTTCACAGCTTTGATGAGGTGTACCCCGATGACGCCCACCCCATGAAGTATTTGGAGTCCGAAATTCAGCGGCACTTGCAAGAAGCGTTGTCTGAACAAACCTTGGACGATGTGGCTGTTCCCTTCATGCCGCGCGATGCTCGAGTCACTTCCATGTTGGGTCAGTTCCGCCTCAAGCCCATGCCTGCGCCGATCATGCCCAAAGCGCCTAATTCGGTGTTTCAGTTGAGCATGATGCTTTGATCCCTTGTTGGGGTTGCTTGGCCGAGCTTGAGCGCAAGTTCATGGCGTCTGAGCAGCTCGGTCAGCTGCATTGCTTTGGGGTATCAAGTGGATGGCAGACCCAAGCCTTGGCACAAAGCCAAACTCGCATCTGTGGTGAATTCCCCGGCTTCCATCCGCGAGGCCACACCTTGGGCTGACAAACGTTCAAAAGACTGAACTTCGCCATCTTGGTTCAAGGGGGTGAAATGGTGTGGCACATCCAAGTTGTAGACCCACAATGTCTCGTCGTGCCAGCCTTCGGGCTCGGTCCGTTGGGTGCGCAATGCACCCATGCCGTGTAAAAGTCCTGCGCAGTTTTGTGACCAAGAAGCCTCTTCCTGAAGCTCACGTTGCACGGCCATTTTTGTGGTTTCTCCAGCAGGCAGGCCACCTGCCGTCAAATTATCAAGTTTCCCCGGATCCGTCGCCTTGTTGTTCGCGCGTCGTCCGGCCCACATGGTTCCATCAGCACAAAATCCATTGATGTGAACGGCATGACTCATCAAACCCAAATGGCGAAAACCAGCGCGTTCGATACACAACCAAGGTGAGATATCAGGATCTGGCGGTGTATTTGCGTTTGGCCAAAGGCTGTAAAACTCATTGCGCCAGCCCGTCAGGCGACCTTTTTGCGCTTGGTCCTTCAGAAACGATTGCACATCGTGGCTGCGTACCACACCATTTTGATGGCGGGTTTCCCAAATCAGTGTTTGTTTTGAAAGAGTACAACGCCGCATAAAGACCACCAGTTGCTCTGCTCTGGCCCGGGGTAGCCACCCTAAAAAATGACCGTCACCCCACCAAGCGATCCAATCATGGGGTGGGTTCTGTCGATTTTGCAGCGCATACCGCTTCAGCCAGTCCAACTGCCGGGTGTCCAACGCCCGCAGAAAGGCCTGTGCGTGCAGAGACAACGGTGTCATTTCAGTTCAAGGTGCTTCGCCTTGGGCCATGCGGTATTCGATGCGTGTGATGGCAAGCGGCAAATCCGCCACGCTGTCAATGACTTCATGCGCCCCGGCCGCCTGCAACTGGGCCATAGCCGGGATCAGGGCCTGCGCTCTTTGCTCATCATTGGCGTTGAGCCAGTCGGTGTGCGAGCAGCCGAGCGCATTGCCACTGGCGGCGACACCCACTGTCCAGCAACCCGCAGCCAAGCCCTCGGCCAGTCCTGGTGCCGTGTCGTCGACTTTGATGACTTGGCTGGCATGGTTGGAAAGTTGCATGGCCTCTAGACACAAGTTCACGCCCATCGGATCCGGGCGGCTGCGCAAAATATCGTCACAGCAAACCACGAGTGAAGGCTCAAACCCCTGTGCATGGGCATGTTCAATCAAGGGGGTCATGATTTTTCGGGTGTAGCCAGTGGTGGTGGCAAAGCGCATGCCTTGCGCTTTCAGGGGTTGATAAACCGCCATGAAACCGGGAATGAAATCGCGACGTTCCATGGCTGATTTGGCGCTCATGGGTTCAAACTCCAACAGCAAATTCTGCGCATCTTTGTATTGAAAGGCTCTGCCGTGCAGACTGAGCCATTGCTGTGCAACAACCGGCATGGTGGCTAAAGCCACGATGTGGTCAATCTTGGGCAGACCCATGGGCACGCGCGCTTGCGCAATGCTGATTTCAATTTGGTGCCTGGCAAACAGCTCGACAAATGAGCCCATGGGGGCCAGACTGCCAAAGTCCACAATGGTGCCCGCCCAGTCAAGGATGATCCCTTTGATGTTCATCATGTGTTGCTCCAAGATTGCACGACCTCTTCGGCAAGGCCAAAAGATGTGCTCATGCCGGTACCGCTGGTCACGCTGACCAGTTGAACGCCTGGTAACACCTGTTTGACCATAGCGTCCTGAGGGCCGCTGGGGTAAATGCCTGTCCAGCGCTCGGTAACTTGGTAATGCCCCAAGCACAACAGGCGCTGCATTTCGTGAAGAATCAAGTCCTCCACTTCACGCGTGGCAAATGGCCGCATGGCCTGACCATAGTGGTGTGAATCACCCACCACCAAAGAACCGTCACGGCTTTGCACAATGATGAGGTGCACGCCGTGAAAGAGGTCTTGTCTGCATTCCACACGCAATTGATCGTGCAACAGCTGTGAGCCTGGCAATTCGCTGTAGCCCCGATACCGCACCAAGCTCAAATCGCTCATCACCCCCGCGCCGAGTTTGTAGCCTTGAGGTGGTTGAATCCGCAGCATTTGAAGCTGGCACAGTTGGGTGTTGTTTTGCGCAAAAGTATCGGCAAACAACTGCCGAAGATCTGGACCAGGACACACCACAATCCGTTCGGCTTGAATCCAGGCATCACCAACCAAAACAGCGCCGGTAATCACCTGCTGGACAGCTTCACCCATCTGAAACACCACACCCTGGTGCATCAAAAGTTGTCGCAGTTTTTCGATGGCTTCGCGGGCTTCGATGCGCAATTCGTGTGGGCTGTACAAAGCGCCGCACACATGGGCGTGAACAAGGTGCGGCGCAACGTCTTGCAAGTCCTTGAGTTCCAACCAACTCAGGCCTTCACCTTCTGGACGCTTGAGCAGTTCTTGCAAAACCACTTTGGCTTGTGGTCTTTGCGCCAAGACGTACAAGCCTTCGTGTTCAACCGCGATGCCCGCTTGGGGCGCCAATTGAGCCCACACGTCACGGCTGCGTCGTGCGCGACGCCAAGTGTCACCACTGCCTTGGCCCGTCACGGTCACAAACCCAAAATTACGGATGGAGGTACCGACGCAAAAAGGGTCTCGGTCGATGACCCGAACAGTTTTACCTTGTTGCACCGCGGCCCATGCACAAGCCATGCCCACAATCCCGCTGCCGACGACGATCACATCTGATTTCACAATACGTTCCCAATGAAGTTGCGGCCTCGAAGCGAGTCGAGTGCCTGTTGAAGTTGTTGTTGACCTGTATCGGTATGACGCAGATCCCGGGGCGTGATGTCCAGCGCCAAGAGCCAATCGGTGAGTTGTTTGCTGGCGTGATCGATCGAATCACCAAACACACACTCCAAATCGAGACGGACTTGGCTGCTGCGCCGTGCAGACATGTCCATGACCATAGGCAACCAAACCGCACAGGCGTGGCCGTGCGGCAATTTTTCATGCAGCGTCAAGTCATAAGACAAGGCATGTGCCAACGCGGTTTGGGTTTGTGACATGGCCAAACCTGCCAGCAGGGAAGCTTTGCTGAGAGCGCTTCTGGCGTCCGGATCGTGCAGGTCTTTCAAAAGTCCCGGTAAGGTCTGCAAAACGATCTGTGCGGACTGGACAGCCAATGGGCGCGTCAAATCGTTGGCTTTGATGTTCCAGATGGATTCCAGCGCGTGGGCGAGTGTGTCCAAGCCTGTATCGCGCGTCACATGCTCGGGGCAAGTGAGCGTTAATGCGGGGTCGATCAAGGCGCGATCAGCAAACCCTTGTGGCATGGACCATGAGCGCTTAACCGGTGGTGAGGTGGCCAGATCCCAAAGTGTGGCCCCAGGGGTCACTTCGCTGCCAGTCCCTGACGTGGTGGGGGCGCACCACAGTCGATGATGGTGGTGCATCGCGGGCAGTGTGTTGGCGCACCAAACGGCGGGGGCGGTGTCCAAATGCGCCAAGCGAAACCGGGCGACTTTGGCCAAATCGAGTGTCGTGCCGCCACCGATGGCCAGCAAAGCGGCATCCGGATGCTGTGCCCACAAAGGCCAAAGTTGCTGGCAAATGTCCAGGGCTGCCTCCATGCTGCTTTGCTGGGCCCTCTGCCAAATCCAAAACAAGCAATGCTCTGCCCATTGGGCTTTCAGCTCGGTTTCCATGGCCAGAGAGACGGCTGCCGGATCGGCCAGAACGAAAAATGCTGTCTCACTTTGCCAAGATTGCAGGAGGCCAAAGCCCCATTCAATCTGTACCGGGTTGAACCATTTCAGATGAATCGCTGGCGCAGCCATGATGAAACCAAGTCAATGAAAGAGACCGTGACGATCAACATCAGCAATACGGCGCAAGTCTGCCCGTATTCGAAACTGCGGATCACTTCAAAAAGGATCACGCCAATGCCCCCTGCGCCCACCATGCCTACGACCGAAGCTGAACGGACATTGGACTCAAAACGGTACAAGGAATACGACAGCCATAAAGGCATGACCTGAGGAATCACACCGTAGGCGATTTCGGCCAACTTGTGCGCACCGGTTGCACGGATGCCCTCTACCGGTCGGGGGTCGATGGCCTCCACGGCTTCGGAAAACAGTTTTGACAAAGTGCCTGTGGTGTGGACAAACAAGGCCAATACGCCAGCAAATGGCCCCAGCCCGACCGCCACAATGAACAGCATGGCAAACACCATTTCGTTCGTGGCACGGCAAGCGTCCATCAATCGACGCACCGGCTGGTGGATCCAAGCCGGTGTGACGTTGGCGGAGGACAAAAGGCCCATGGGCACAGCCGCCACAATGGCCAACACGGTACCCCACAAAGCGATGTGGAGTGTGACCACCATTTCGCGCAAATACAGTGACCAGTCTTTGAAATTGGGCGGGAAGAAATCAGCTGCAAAAGTGCGCATATTGGCCGCATCTCGGACTAAGGCTATGGGCCGTATTTCTGCCCCTTGCCAAGCCCAAGCCAAAACAGCCGCCACCCCCAGCCAAATCAGGTAAGTCCAGGTGCTGCTCTTTTGCAAGGCAGCCTGCTGGTGCAGTTTCTCCATCTCTGGGCTGAGAACGGCGGTGCTCATGGGGTACTTCCTTATTTCTTGAGTGCAGCAAGTTTCTTGTCGATTTCGGCCAGTTCTTTGGCTTTGTCGGCAGCAGACAACTTCTCGTCACCTTCCACTTTGCGGCGGTCCTTGAACAACTCCAACTGACGAATAGGGATCAGCTGGTCGTTGTTGGACTCACGAAAGCCGCCGTAGTTGTAAATGTTTTTCAAGACAGCCTTTTCGGCAGGATCGTTCTTGGCGTAATTCAACACAAAGTTTTTGATCTTGGTTTTGAGCGCTGGGTCCATGTCCTTGCGCCAGACAAACGGATCGCTGGGGATCAAGGGGCTTTTCCAGACCACGCGCAACTGGCTGAACAGTTCAGGCTTGGCGCTTTCCAGCTTGCCCATGTCTTCGGTGTTGTTGGTGGCGACATCGAGTTGCTTGGCCAAGGTGGCCTGGATGTTGGCACCGTGGCTGGCGTTGCGCACGGTTTTGAACGTGGTGCGCGCATCCAGGTTGCGCTGGGCAAAAATGTAATAGGAAGGCACGAGGAAGCCCGATGTGGAGTTCGGGTCACCAATGCCAAAGTTGATGTTCTTGCCGTTGGCAATCACATCGTCGAGGGTTTTGTAGGGGCTGTCTTTGTGTGTGATCAACAAGGCGTGGTAACCGAAGCTGCCATCGGCGTACATCAGTTGTGCGAACACTTCGCCATTGGCGCGGTCAACGGCTTCCATGGCCGCCTTGTTGCCATACCAAGCCACCTGGATTTTGTTGAAGCGCATGGCTTCAATGACGCCAGCGTAATCGGGTGCGTAAAAAGATTGAATCTTCAGACCCGTCTTTTTTTCCATGTCGCGGAAAAAGGGCTCCCAACGGTCGCGTTGCGCAGACGCCGAGTCGGTGGCAATGATGCCAAAACTGATGTCTTGTGCCCATGCACCCAAAGTGCTGAGTGAGATGAGGCCCGTGGCAATAAGTCGATTGAGATTCATAAATTTCCTGGGTTTTAAGTGAATTAATGCCCCATCAAGAGGAGCGTCGGGTTGGGGAAATGGACAGCCTCTTCAGGCACGTTGTCCATGAAGAGTTCATCGGAATGGGTGCCATAAAGATCGCGCAGCGTTTGGTTGTCCAGGCCTATGGGCGGTCCGTCATAAACCAGCTTGCCTTCACGCAGTGCGATGATGCGATCACAATATTTGCGAGCCAGGTTGACGTTGTGCAGGCTGATGACCAGGGTCATGCCGTGATCGCGCTGCAGTTGTCGCAGCAAGTCCATCACGCGGCGTGTGGACTCTGGGTCGAGTGACGCTACGGGCTCATCGGCGAGCAAAATGCGTGAACCTTGCACCAGTGCACGTGCGATGGCTGCTCGCTGCTGTTGTCCGCCCGATAAAGTCGAAGCCCTTTGCATGGCATGTTCTGACAGGCCCACCGAGTGCAAAGCCTGCAGGGCTTTGAGTCGCTCTTGTGTCGTGAATTGGCCCAGTAAGCTTCGGTAAAGCGGCACATGCGGCAACAGGCCCGTCATCACGTTGGTCATGACGTCCATGCGCCCTACCAAGTTGAATTGCTGAAAAATGATGCCGATGTGGGTGCGCAATTGGCGAATGGTCGGACTGAGTTTGCCGGACTTTTGCAGCGTTTCCCCCCACAACTGCACTTCACTGTGGGCACCATCCAAGCGTTCCAAGCCACACATGCTTCTGAGCAAGGTGGATTTGCCGGAACCCGAGGCACCCAGCAAACCCACGCATTCCCCTTTGGGAACTGTGAGGGAGATTTCACTGAGTGCTGGGCGATTCTTGTGAAAGGATTTGGACGCGTTGATCACGCGGATGGCCATGTCGTCTTTTTGCATCGGCATATGCTCGCGTGGACTTGTGACGTGGCCATGAATCTTTCATGACGTTTTCGAGTCGATTCATGTTTGTCATGGTTTTGACATGAATCCAGTTGATATTCAAGAAATGAAGCAACTCAAAGAATCCATTCTGGCGCTCTATCAAAACAAGGGGCATCGCATGTATGCAGGTGAGCCGGTGACGCAGTTGGAACATGCGTGGCAATGCGGCCGTTTGGCAGAGAAATCCGGAGCCTGTGCTGCTTTGCAATTGGCCAGTTGGCTGCACGATGTGGGGCACTTGTGGGTCAACGCAGAGGGAACCCCTACATTGCGCGGTGAAGATGATGCACATGAACACGTTGGCGCACGACTGCTACTGCCATTGTTCGGCTCAGCAGTTTCAGAGCCTGTGCGTCTGCATGTGTTGGCCAAGCGATACCTGGTCACCACGCGGCATACCTATGCCAAAAAATTGTCAATCGATTCGTTGCGCAGTTTCGAACTTCAAGGCGGCGTGATGACAGCACAAGCCTGCGCAGAGTTCGAGGCGCAGCCCTATTTTGAAGATGCTTTGAAGTTGCGCGTTTGGGATGATTTGGGCAAAAGTGCGACTTGGTTTGAGGTATCAAAAGATGAGGCCTTCATGCATTTAGAAAATCTCATGAACGAAGTAGAAGCTGCACACGTCACACAAATTTAATCAAAAAGACTTTTTCATGTCATGCCCACGGCAGATGATGAAGGCATTGATCTAAAGGAGTCGTTGCCATGAAAGAGTTGCCAAATCCTACGTTTGCACTGTCGCCGGTGTATTTTCCCAGGGGGTCACTTCATCCAGGGCAAAGCAACACGGCTGTGGATTTTTTGCCTCACCGCAGTCAAGGCACCATTCAAGTCAGTTGGGCAAAGCATCAAGACGAGGTCAGAGAAGCGCAGCGACTAAGGTATTGCGTGTTCGCGACGGAAATGGGCGCATTTTTGCCTAAAAGTGTGCCGGGTCATGACATTGATTTGTTCGATGACTACTGTGAGCACCTGCTTGTTCGGGATGTGCCGACCAGAACCGTCATTGGTACATACCGCGTTTTGACACCCGAACAAGCCAAACGTGCGGGCGGCACATACAGCGATACCGAGTTCGACTTGACTCGTTTGCGCGACATGCGAGAACGCATGGTGGAGCTGGGTCGCAGTTGCGTGCATGCCGAGCATCGGCATGGTGGTGTGATCATGGCTTTGTGGGGTGCCCTGTTTGAGTTCATGAATCGAAACAAGCTCGACACCATGATTGGCTGTGCCAGCATCCCCATGTTGCACAACGGTGTCGTGACAGGCGATGCCGCAGCAAGCATCTGGCAACAATTGCGACACACGCACTTGGCGGATATTCAATACCACGTCAGACCCCGTTTGCCGTTACCGGTAGAGCACCTGGACCACAGCTTGACCGTTGAGCCTCCAGCGCTCATCAAAGGTTACTTGCGCTTGGGTGCCAAAGTTTTGGGCGCGCCCGCTTGGGACCCGGATTTCAACACGGCCGATCTGCCTATGTTGATGCGAACAGCCGATTTGCCGACACGCTATCGCAAACATTTTTCGATGGGTGCCGCATGACGTCTTCCCCTGGGTTGATTCAAAATCTTCCCTTGTTCAAATCTTCTTACGCCGGCTTGGCTGAGGGTTTGGAACTGGATGCTTCAAGACTCAGGCAAGTGGAGGTGGACGCTGAGGATGAAGACACACCGCCAGGGCGTGTCAAGTCTCGGGCCATCTTCATTTCTGATTTGCACATTGGCACACCCGGTTTTCAGGCTGAGGCCTTGCTG
>CAYRBW010000018.1:21373-21592 GCA_964422575.1 uncultured Limnohabitans sp. | reverse complement strand
GGTCAAGATCGACGCAGTCAAAGGCTTTGGGGGCGAGGTGGTGTTGCACGGCGACAGCTATTCCGACGCCTACAACCATGCCCTGACTTTGCAAAAAAAGCAGGGCTTGGCCTTCGTACATCCCTTTGACGACCCGGATGTGATCGCTGGCCAAGGCACGATTGCCATGGAAATGCTGAGCCAACACCAAGGACCGCTGGATGCGGTGTTTGTGGCCAT
>CAYRBW010000018.1:0-21363 GCA_964422575.1 uncultured Limnohabitans sp. | reverse complement strand
CAACGCCATGATGCAGTCGGTGGCCGCCAAAAAGCGTGTGACCTTGCCCGATGTGGGTCTGTTCTCGGATGGCACGGCTGTGAAACTGGTGGGCGAAGAGACCTTCCGCGTGGCACGCGGACTGGTGGACGAGTTCATGACCGTCGACACCGATGCGGTGTGTGCGGCGATCAAAGATATTTTTGTGGACACCCGCTCGATCGTGGAGCCTGCGGGCGCGCTGGCTGTGGCCGCCATCAAACAATATGTAGCCAAACACAAGACCAAGGGTCAGACCTATGCGGCCATCTTGTGCGGTGCCAATATGAACTTCGACCGCCTGCGCTTTGTGGCCGAACGTGCCGACGTGGGTGAAGAAAAAGAAGCCCTGTTTGCCGTAACCATTCCCGAAGAGCGCGGCAGTTTCAAGCGGTTTCTGGAATTGATCGGCAACCTGCCGGGTGGCCCACGCAATGTGACCGAGTTCAACTACCGCATGAGTGACTCGGACAAAGCCCATGTGTTTTTAGGACTGAGCACACATGGCAAAGGAGAAAGCAGCAAGATCACCACCCAGTTCAACCAGCACCAGTTCAAGGCCATCGACCTGACGCACGACGAATTGGCCAAAGAACACATCCGCCACATGGTGGGCGGGCACTCGGCGATGTCACAAGATGAGCGCCTGCTGCGCTTTGAGTTCACCGAACGCCCCGGTGCACTGCTCAAGTTTTTGAACCTGATGCGCCCAGGCTGGAACATCTCATTGTTCCATTACCGCAACCAGGGTGCTGACTACGGACGCATTTTGGTGGGTCTGCAAGTGCCGCCCAAAGATGACAAGGCATTTGCCAAGTTTCTGGAGACGCTGGGTTATCCGTTTGCAGAAGAGACAAGCAATCCGGTTTACAGGATGTTTTTACGGGGTTGATGAGCGCATGAGCAGTATGCGACACCTTATTGCTTGTCAATGTGAGGTAACTCCAAGGTCATTTCAGCATCGAAAGTCTTCAACCGGGCCTGACGGGCGGTCAGTGACACCAGCGTCACCCCCTCTTGAATGGCTTGACCCACACGGTAGGCTTTAGGCGCTTGGCCGTCGGCTGCGATCAAGGCAGTGCCCTGCCCTGATGGGCTGACGATCACACCCAACAATTTGTACTGGCTGTTGGTTTGAACCGCCTGGCCTGCAGCAGGCACGGTGAGGTGCCCCAAGGCTCTGGCCATCTGATTGGTTGGGTCTTGTATGACCTGGCTTTTGGCGATGGGCACACTGACAGCACTGGCGTTTTGCGCCTTTGGCCACTGCAAAATCCAAAAAACACTGCAAGCTGCAGCCAATGCCCAAATGGATACGGTCAGCAAAGGCAACATGACTTTGGGCGTGGTGCGGGGCCAGTAAATTTGAAGCATGGACAGATTATGATGGACACCATGAAAACAGAACTGAGAAGCAAACGACACCGTCAACGCGGTTTCACACTGATTGAGCTGATGGTGGTGTTGGCCATCATTGGTGTGCTGGCGGCATTGATCGTGCCCAATGTGCTGGGCAGAGCGGACGATGCGCGTATCACGGCTGCTCGAACGGACGTCGGCAACCTGATGCAGGCGTTGAAACTTTACAAACTGGACAACCAACGTTTCCCTTCTGGTGAGCAGGGCCTGAATGCGCTGACACTCAAGCCCACAACAGAACCTGTACCGAGCAACTGGAAACCTTATCTGGACAAACTGCCCAATGATCCTTGGGGCCGCCCGTACCAATACATGAACCCCGGCCTCAAAGGCGAGGTGGATGTGCTGTCTTTTGGTGCTGACGGTCAAGCCGGCGGCGAGGGCAACAATGCGGACATCGGCAGCTGGCAGTAAAGACCGCCCCGCAAAATGCACCGGCTTCACTCTGCTGGAGTTGGTGGTGGTGGTGGCTCTGATCGCTGTGGCCACAGCCGGTGTCGGACTTTCACTGCGGGACAGTGCGGACACTGCTTTGGAGCGCGATGCACAACGGCTGGCCGTTTTATTGGAAACAGGCCGAGCCCAAGCCCGCGCCCATGGGGTGCAGGTGATTTGGCGTGCACAAGCCCACGGTTTTGTTTTCGAGGGCTTGCCCCCACCGGGTTTGCCTCAACATTGGCTGTCTGAAACCACCCGTTCCGAACCCGGAAAAACCATGACCCTCGGACCGGAACCCTTGATTGCACCTCAGCGGCTGAGCTTGTCGAGCATGCAAATGCCCAGCAAAACCATCTGGGTCGCAACCGATGGTCTACGGCCATTCAAGGTGCAGCGCACGCTTGATGGTGTGGCCCCATGAGGTTTCAGGCCCCGGCTCAGCACGGTTTCACACTGATTGAGGTGCTGGTGGCACTGAGCATCACCGCCGTGGCGCTGATGGCTGGGATCAAGGCGACCGGTTCACTCAGCCGAAATGCTGAGCGTCAAACCTTGAGCATGCTGGGCCAGATTTGTGCTGAAAACCAACTGATTGCTTTGCGCTTGCGCCGCCAACTTCCCGACACAGGCAATCAAAGCATCGACTGCCTGCAAGCCGGTCAATCGCTTCAGGTTGAAATGTCGGTCAGGCCCACGCCCAACCCCAACTTCAGGCGGGTGGATGCCCGGGTCACGGCTCAGGGCCAATACCTGCTGCAGCTGTCCACCGTGATGGGGCGTTACTGATGGCCACCCAAGTACCGTCGTTTGTGGGAGCCACAACATCAAAACAAAGCAGAGGCTTCACCCTGATCGAGGTGCTGGTGGCCATCAGCGTCATGGCCCTGATGAGTTTGATGGCATGGAGGGGCTTGGACGGCATGCTGCGAACACAAAGCAGTTTGCAAGACCGGTCTGACGAAATCCGCACCCTGCAAGCCGGACTGGCCCAATGGCAAACCGATTTGGACATGCTGGCTGAGTTGCAAGGAACCCCAAGCTGGGATTGGGATGGCAAGGTGCTGCGCATGACCCGCCGGACGGGAAACACCCACCTGAGCACACGCGACGAAACCGCTTTGGCCAGTGTGCGTGTGGTGGCCTGGACTTGGCGTAACGACCCCGGTCGCCCGGGTGGTGGCGACTGGCAACGCTGGCAATCGAGTCCTCTGATACAAAAAACAGATTGGCAGACGGCTTGGGATCTGGCCCAACAGTGGAGTCATACCCCCAGCGAGGCCACCCGTGATGGGCAGGTGCAAATCCATGCGTTGACCGCTTGGCACGTGTTTGTGCACCGGGGTGGCAGTTGGACCAACCCTTTATCGAGCGATGCAGTCACACCAGATGGCGCGGCCGGTGGCACCCCCAACAGTGCCACGCCAGACGGTGTGCGTCTGGTGCTGACGCTGCCGCCTGGCCCCGCAGGGCAAGGTGCCCTGACGCTGGATTGGGTTCGCCCCACCCTGTCGGGGGGCCCCGCATAATGCGTACACGCACCTTTGGGCAACGGTATCAGTGTGGTGCTGCGCTGCTGACAGCCATGCTCACCGTGGCCTTGGTCGCCACCCTGGCCAGCGCTGCGCTTTGGCAGCAGTGGAGGCAAGTGGAAATCGAAACAGCAGAGCGCACACGCAGCCAGACCGCCTGGATGATGACGGGGGCGATGGACTGGACGCGCCTCATCTTGCGCGAAGACGCCATATCGTCACAAGGCAAAGGCGTTGATCACCTGGGCGAGCCTTGGGCCTTGCCCGTGCAAGAGTCCAAATTGTCGACTTTTTTGTCTCAAGACCAACAATGGCGCGAGGGTGATGCCGAAGTCTTCTTATCGGGTCAAATCATCGATGCGCAGTCGCGTATGAACGTCATGAACTTGGTCGAGAATGGGCAAACGTCGCCCCAGGCTTTGGCGCGTTTCACGGCTTTATTCGAAAGACTGAATTTGCCTTTGAGCGAACTGCAAAGCCTGACATACCAACTGCAAGCGGCCGTGTCCGTAAGTGGCAACGGTTCTGCTAAACCTGCAACTGCATCCAAAGTCAACGCTGCGCTGCTCCCCCAGCAAACCAGTCAATTGATCTGGTTGGGGCTGAACCCAAGCACATTGGCCATTTTGGAAAAACACATCACCGTGCTGCCAGAAAACACCCCCGTCAACCTGAACACCGCATCGGCCGAGGTGCTTGCAGCCTGCGTCCCCGAATTGAGCCTCACTTTGGCACGCCAAGCCATTGACCAGCGCCAGCGCAACCACTGGGTCAGTCTGGATGCAGCACGCACAGCGTTTGGTGCTGCCGGTCGACATCTGGATGAAAAACAGCACAGCATTCAGAGTCGGTTTTTCGAAGTGACGGGACGCATGCGCATTGACAGCGTGGTGCAACAAGAGCGGGTCTTGGTCAAACGTGACGGGAAACAAGTGCGCATGCTTTGGCGAACCAGGGCACCTCAGCAACTCACGAGTCCCCCTCTACAATGAGCCGCTCATGCGCACACTGATCATTCAACTGCCCCTTGGTTTGCCCAGCCAGACCAGCACCTATGCACACACATGGGTACAGGCTGGTAACGCTCAGCCTTTGCAACTGCAATGGGCGCCATCCAACTTGTTACCTGCTGCCGACAAAAATACAGAAACCGTGGTGTTGCTGCCTGCCCTTGCGCTGTCATGGCACCGCGTCGACTTGCCCCCCGGACTGCACAAACACCCCAGCAGGTTACCGGTGGTCTTGCAAGGGGTGTTGGAAGATCGCTTGCTGGACGACCCCACCCAGTTGCACATGGCTTTGCAGCCCGATTGGCAGGATTCACCACGTCCCTGGGTGGCTGTTTGTGATCGCGCTTGGATCAAAGCCCACCTGCAAACCCTGGAGCAAGCGGGCCTGACGGTCAACCGCATCGTGCCCGAACTCAACCCTACGTCCGAGTCTGTCCAATTGATTGCTCTGGGCGATGCCATGGATGGTTGGCTGTGGGCCACACACCCTGAAGACGGGGTATGGGGTCAGCCTATTCGGGCGGGAGAAGGTTGGAGCCAAGGGAGTGGCATTTCGGCCAATGACCTGCAAAGCACAAACATCCGGTCAGAGCCAGGCGCAGTGGCGTGGCTCTCGGAGTTGACAGGTCAAACGGTACAACTGATGCCACCAGCTCAGCACTGGCTGACGGCCAGTGCTGCACCTTGGGACTTGGCCCAGTTTGATTTGCGGGTCAATGCCAAAGCGCGTTTGCTCAAAAGCTGGCAACGCGCAGCCAGCGCTTTTTGGCACATGGACGCTTGGCGGCCAGCCCGTTGGGGCGTCCTGCTCTTGCTGCTCAGCCAGTTGCTTGGGCTCAACGTTTGGGCGTGGAAAACACGCAACGATTGGCAAACCCAACAGGAAAGCTGGTCACTTTTGCTGCGCGAAACCTTCCCCAAAACCCAAGTGGTGGTGGATGCTCCTTTGCAAATGGCCCGCGAAGTAGACCGCCTGCGCCAGTCATCGGGGCAACTCAGTGCCACCGACCTCGAATCCATGCTGGCGGTCTGGGGGCAATCGCTGCCCACAGGTCTGAATGCCCCCCATCAATGGACTTACGAACCCGGTCAATTGCGCATCAAAGGGTTCACGCCCAGCGATGCCGAACAGCAAAGCCTTCAGCAAACGTTGGCCAAACATGGCTATCTTTGGCGGGCAGAAGGCGATGGCGGACTGATGACCATATCCCGTCCCCAACAAGAGGCCCAACCATGAACGCCGCATCGACTTGGAAACAAGCCTTGGGCACACTGAAACCGCTTTGGGATCAACGCAGTCCTCGAGAGCAAACGCTGTTGCGCCTGTCTGCTGTCACCTTGTTGATGCTGGTTTTATGGCGTCTGGCCTTGGCACCCGCACTGCAAACATGGCAAGAAGCGCCCACGCGACAAGCCCGTTTGGACAGTCAAAATCAGACCATGTGGCAGCTCAAAGCCCAAGCTCAAGATTTGCAAAAACCCAAATCGATGACACGCAGCGAATCGATCCAATGGCTTCAAAGCAATGTGGATGATCTGGGGCCTGACGCCAAAGTCAGCCTACAGGGTGATCGCGCCCTGCTGAGCCTCCATGCCGCACCGGCCGAAGCTCTGGCTTACTGGATCACTTCCGCTCGGGAACACGCTTTGGCTGCACCTGTGCAGGCACAACTGCAACAAAACACAGCACAAGCAACAAAGACCCACACCACGAACACCCACGATACAGTTTGGCAAGGCACTGTGCTGCTTCGATTGCCATGAAGCCCATGATGTCCAGCCCCCCCCCAAGCCGACTGAGTCCTGTTCCGCTTTCGGCAAAGCACAGTGGCCCACGATCGACCTGGGCCCAAGCGAGGTGGGGCCTGGTGTTGGGTTTGAGCGTGGCATTGCTGGTGTGGGCACCTGCAAGTTGGCTGGCTTGGGGCGTGGCTCGTGCCAGTCAAGAACAAGTGCAATGGCGTGATGCCAGAGGCACCGTGTGGTCGGGCTCTGCGCAACTGGTGCTCAGCGGAGGCCAAGGCAGCTTGGACGCGCAAGCTTTACCCGGGCGGCTGCACTGGACTTTGTTTCCACACTGGAATGGTCTTCGCTTGCGCTGGCAAGCCGACTGCTGCATGACACAAGCGGCCAGCGTCCAAGTGCGTGGCGGTTGGTCCACGGTGTACGTTCAGGTCAGCGACCACACCTCGCAATGGCCTGCTGGTTTGTTAACCGGGCTGGGGGCCCCCTGGAACACCCTGCAACCCGATGGCCAATTGCAGTGGCGCACGGAGTCCTTGCAGTGGCAATGGGCTGAGGGACGCATGCAAATGAAAGGGTTGACCGAACTGCGCATGCAAAACATGTCCACCCGCCTGAGCCCCATCCAACCCATTGGGAGCTACCAACTGCAATGGCGTGGCACGCCCGAAGGCACGGCAACACCCAGCCTGCAGCTGAGCACCCTGCAAGGCCCCTTGTTGATGAAAGGGGAAGGCCAATGGATTGGTGCACGCTTGCGATTCACGGGCGAAGCCCAAGCACAAGAGGGCTACGAGTCCGCCCTGAACAATTTGCTGAACATTCTGGGCCGTCGCCAAGGATTGCGCAGTCTTCTTTTTTTGGGTTGATCTCACTTTACCCATTCAATACTGTCTTCACCATGAATCCACAACCCACACACCGTGCCATGTCCTCTGTCTTGTTGCGCCTTTGGAAAAGGTCGCTGCTGACATTGGTGGCATCAGCAGCCCTGAGCCCACTGGCGCAGGCGCAAACGGGCAACAGCGGCACCAGCACCCCGCCCGTATTGCGCACCGCCAACAAAGAACCGGTCACGCTCAACTTTGTGAATGCCGAAATCGATGCCGTGGCACGCACGCTGGCCACGATGTCGGGCTACAACGTGGTAGTCGACCCTCGGGTCAAAGGCACGATGTCACTGTCCAGCCATTCAGCCGTGCCCCCGGCACAGGCCATGCGTTTGTTTGCGGCACAACTGCGAACCCAAGGCTTTGCATTGGTCGAGGCTGCCGGGCTTTACACCGTACTGCCCGAAGCCGACGCCAAATTGCAAAGTGGCGCTGTATCAGCGGGGGTTGTGGCAGCCAGCAGCGGCCAAATCGTGACCCAAATTTTCAAACTCAACCACGAAAATGCCAACAACCTGGTGCCGGTACTGCGCCCGCTGATCAGCCCCAACAACACCATCAACGTTAATCCAGGGACCAACGCGTTGGTGATCACCGATTACAGCGACAACCTGCTGCGTCTGAGCAAAATCATCTCGGCACTGGACATGGTCAATGCCACGGGTGTGGAGATCATTCGTTTGAAACACGGCATTGCGGGCGATTTGGCACCCATGCTGCAACGCCTGATCGATTCAGGAGCCGCTGCCGGTGCGCCCGCGGCTCAAGGTCAAACCGACAATGGGTTCAAAACCACAGTACTGGCCGAAGTGCGCACCAATTCGCTGATCGTGCGAGCGGCCAACCCGGCCCGCTTGGCCTTGACGCGCTCTTTGGCAGAGCAACTCGACCAGCCCAACGCCACTGGGGCGGGCGCGGCCAGTGGCAACATCCATGTGGTGTATTTGAAGAATGCCGACGCCACCAAACTGGCGGTGACTTTGCGTGCCGCCATGACCGGCCAAGGCGGCGCAACCAACACTTCGACCAGCGGATCGTCAGCACCCATGACAAGTACTGGTAACAGCGCATCGACGAATCCAGCGACAAGCGGTCAAGTGCAAGCCGATCCGGCCACCAACGCGCTCATCATCTCAGCACCTGAGCCGCAATATCGGCAGCTGCGTGCGGTGATTGACATGCTGGATCAGCGCCGTGCGCAGGTGTTTGTGGAGAGCCTGATCGCCGAAGTCAGTGCCGACAAAGCCGCTGAGTTTGGTGTGCAGTGGATGAGTGGCACCGGTGCGGGCGGCAACTTGGTCGGTTTGATGGGCACCAACTTTGGCACAGGAAACTCGAACTTGCTGACACTGGGTGCCAATGCAGCCGCTGGCACTTTTACCGCACCCGTCGGCCTGAACATCGCACTGGGCGGCAAACGCAACGGCGTTTTGGCCTTAGGGGCCTTGGCCAGCTTTCTGCAAACAAACGGCGATGCCAACGTGCTGTCCACACCCAATTTGTTGACCCTAGACAACGAAGAGGCCAAGATCGTGATTGGTCAAAACGTGCCCTTTGTCACCGGCTCCTACGCGGCCGGCTCAACAGGCTCCACCAATCCATTCACCACCATTGAACGCAAAGATGTGGGTCTGACCCTCAAAGTTAAGCCCCAAATCAGCGAAAACGGCTCGATCAAGATGCAGGTCTACCAGGAAGTCAGCAATGTAGACGCCAAGTCCGTCGGCTCCAAGGATGGTCTGATCACGAACAAACGCTCCATCGAAACCAATGTGCTGGTGGAAGATGGCACCATCATTGTTTTGGGTGGCTTGCTGCAAGACGACACCAGCAACAGCCAAGAAAAAGTGCCCGGTCTAAGCGATTTGCCCGTTTTTGGCAACCTCTTCCGCTCCGAAGCACGAAGCCGGAAAAAAACCAACTTGATGGTGTTCTTGCGGCCTGTGGTCGTTCGCGATGGCGCAGCCACAGAAGCTTTGTCACTGGGGCGTTACGAACAAATGCGCATGAACCAGCAAGGTTTCCAGCCCGCAGCCACGGGTGCCTTGCCCGTGACGGGCTCGGCAGTGCTCCCACCTTTGGGTGCGAGCCCTGCCGAGGCTGCGGGCACGCCACCGACCAAGCCCTGAACGCATCATGAGTTTGCGCCACCCCCTGCCCTACACCTTTGCACGCACACACCAGCTGCTGCTAGAAGATGACGGACAACGCCCCCATCTGATCTGGTGCGAAACCAGCGAGCGCTCGGCCTTGTCAGAGGTGACCCGAAAATTTGCGATGCAAGATCTGCACATGCAGCGGGTATCCCCCAGCGACTTGGCGCAACGCATCCATCAAGCCTATTCAGGCGGTCAAGCCAACGGCGCTTCCACAGCGGCTGCCGTGGTCAGTGAAGTGGAGTCCGAGGCCGACCTCTCGCGCATGATGCAGGAGTTGCCTGCCGTAGAAGACCTGCTCGAAGCCAGCGACGATGCCCCCATCATCCGGATGCTCAACGCCTTGCTCACCCAGGCGGCACGCGATGGGGCCAGCGACATTCACATCGAACCCTATGAGCGGCACAGCAGTGTGCGTTTCCGTGTTGACGGCACACTGCGCGAGGTGGTGCAACCCAATCGGGCCTTGCACGCCGCGTTGATCTCGCGTTTGAAAATCATGGCAGAGCTCGACATTGCCGAAAAACGTTTGCCCCAAGACGGCCGCATCAGCCTTCGGTTGGGCTCGCGCGCCGTCGATGTGCGCGTGTCCACTTTGCCCAGCGCCCATGGTGAGCGAGCGGTGCTCCGCTTGCTTGACAAAAGCGAGGCACGCTTGACCCTCGAAGCCGTTGGCATGCAAGGTCGCGTGCTGCAGCAAGTGGACCAACTGATCGGTCAACCCCATGGCATTTTGTTGGTCACCGGCCCCACAGGCTCTGGCAAAACCACCAGCCTGTATGCCGCATTGCAACGCTTGGACGCCAGCCGCAACAACATCATGACGGTGGAAGACCCTGTTGAGTATGAACTTTCTGGCGTGGGCCAGACACAGGTCAATGCCAAGATCGACTTGACCTTTGCCAAGGCGTTGCGTGCCATCCTGCGCCAAGACCCTGACGTGATCATGATCGGCGAAATCCGTGACTTTGAGACCGCGCAGATCGCCATCCAGGCCTCGCTGACGGGTCATCTGGTGTTGGCAACACTGCACACCAATGACGCGGCCAGCGCTGTCACTCGACTGACCGACATGGGCGTGGAGCCTTTCTTGCTGAGCTCTTCACTCTTGGGGGTTTTGGCCCAGCGTCTGGTGCGCAAGCGATGCACCGACTGCGGGGGGGCTGGCTGCGAGCACTGTGGTCACACCGGCTACGCCGGTCGCACCGGGATCTTTGAGTTACTGGTGGCCAGCGATGAGGTTCGGTCACAAATCCACAACCGGGCTGCCGAAGCCGAGTTGCGCGCCACGGCCTTGCAGCAAGGCATGGTGCTGATGCGTGACGACGGGCAGCGCTTGGTCGATGCGGGCATCACCAGCGCCGAAGAGTTGCTGCGGGTCACGCGCGACTGAAGCCACCGGATACCCCACCATGCCCGCTTACCGTTTTGAAGCTCTGCAAACCGATGGCACTTTGCGAAAAGGCGTGATCGAAACCGACAGCACCAAATCGGCCCGCTCACAACTGCGTGCGCAAAACCTGGTTCCACTTTCGGTGGAGATCATTGCTTCAGGCGAAGCACAAGCTCAAGCGCATCTGCCTTGGTGGCAGCGGTCCATCGGCGGCAGCAGGGCTTTCAGCGCCAGTCAACGCGCCGTCTGGACACGGCAGCTGGCCGGTTTGGTCAGCAGCGGTCTGCCCATCGAGAGGGCACTGTCTGCACTCAGCAACGAATCCGAGCACGACAAACAGCGCCACCTGATGGCTGCCATTCGTGCCGAAGTCAACTCAGGCAGCAGCCTCGGTCGGGCTTTGGCTCAGCACCCGAGCGAGTTTCCCACCATTGATCGCGCTGTGATTGCCGCTGGCGAAGAAAGCGGGCATCTGGGTGAAGTCTTGAACCAACTGGCCAATGACTTGGAAGATCAACAAATTTTGCGCTCCAAACTGCTGGGCGCTGCTTTGTACCCAGCCATCGTCAGCTTGGTGGCTTTGGCGATTGTGATTTTTCTGGTCACGTCGGTGGTGCCGCAAGTGGCGGGCGTCTTTGCAGGCACCAAGCGCCAACTGCCCATGCTCACCGTGGCCATGCTCGCCATCAGTGATGTGATGCGTCAATGGGGATGGGCCATGCTGCTGGCGGCCGTGACCAGTGCACTCGTGAGTCAACAGGCTTTGAAACAACCGGCACTGCGCTTGCGCTTTGATGCGGCGTGGCTGCGCTTGCCACTCATTGGTCGACTGGCGCGAGGCTACAACAGCGCCCGCTTTGCATCGACCCTGGCCATGTTGACCGCTGCGGGTGTTCCCATTCTCAAAGCCTTGCAGGCCGCCGCAGACACATTGTCAAACCAGGCCATGCGTGCCGATGCACTGGAAGCCTTGGTGCGTGTGCGTGAAGGGGCTCCGTTGGGCAACGCGCTGGCGCAAAACGCCAGATTTCCCGGCCTGCTGTCAATGTTTGCCCGGCTGGGCGAGCAAACGGGACAATTACCCGTCATGCTGCAGCGCGCAGCACAGCAACTGTCCAGTGAAGTACAGCGCCGCGCCATGGCCCTGGCCACTGTGCTGGAACCCCTGCTGATCGTGGCCATGGGGGGCATGGTCATGCTGATCGTGTTGGCGGTGCTGATGCCCATCATGGAAATCAACCAATGGGTGAAATGAAGCCATCCGTCAAAATGCACCGCGCATTGCATCCACAGAAAGCAGGTTCAACATGCCCGTCACCTTAGAAGGTCAGTTGGTCGTTGCGATTTCATCGCGGGCCTTGTTTGACTTTGAAGAAGAAAACCACCTGTTCGAGCAGGGCGACGACCGGGCTTACATGAAACTGCAGCTGGACCGGTTGGAGGAACCCGCCAAGCCAGGCGTGGCGTTTTCGCTGGTGCGCAAGCTGCTGGCATTCAACGACACCGACACGCAGCGTGTCGAGGTGGTGATCCTCTCGCGCAACGACCCGGTGTCGGGCATGCGGGTGTTCCGCTCGGCGCAGCATTATGGGCTGCCCATCCAGCGCGGCAGCTTCACGCGGGGGCAGCCACCGTGGCGTTACCTCAAACCACTGAACGCCAATCTGTTTTTGTCGGCGCACTTGTCGGATGTGCGTGCGGCGCTCGATGCGGGCGTCCCTGCCGCGCAGGTCTACCCGCACTCTGCCCTTGCGTCCGAGGCGCACCCACACGAAGTCCGCATTGCTTTTGACGGCGATGCGGTGCTGTTTTCAGACGAGGCCGAGCGTGTGTTCCAAGCCGAAGGCTTGTCGGCTTTCCAGGCGCATGAGCGGGCCAAAGCGGGCCAACCCTTGCTGGCAGGCCCCTTCAAACCCTTGCTGGAGGCCTTGCACCGTTTACAGCAAGCGGGCACACCCGCCATGCGCATCCGCACCGCACTGGTCACAGCACGCAGCGCACCAGCGCATGAGCGGGCGATTCGCACCTTGATGAACTGGAACATCGAGGTGGATGAAGCGATGTTTTTGGGGGGCTTGCCCAAGGGCGAATTTTTACGCGAATTTGAGCCCGACTTTTTCTTCGATGACCAGACAGGACACATCGAATCAGCGGCCCGGCATGTGCCTTCGGGCCATGTGGCATCAGGCGTCAGCAACCCGGCTTGAACCGCCTTCAAAGAGCGCAGTCTGGCACGACAGACGCGTCAACGCCAAGGCAGACAAGACTGGATGCGCACCCGGTCAACTTCGGGTGTGAGACCTCTACTTTTTGTCGACGTAAGGAGCCAGCGCCTTGGCGTCGATGCGGTAACTGGCCACCCCCATGTGCGAATCGGTTTTGCTGGCCTCCAGTGGGCCCGTCACCCAAACCACATCCATCAGCCGAAAGCGCTTGTTGGGCTTGTCCAGCACGACGTGCACGATCTGATTGGCGGGCGGCGGTGGTGAGTGAACGCAAGCGCCAAAATAAGGCACCAGCAAAAATTCTTTGATGCCACCAGGGGCATCCTCCAGAGGGACCAAATAACCCGGCAAGCGCACGTTTTGCCCCAGCAGCAAAGGATTGATGGGCGCGTTGTCCCACATCTTGCGCATTTTTTTCAAAGCCTCTTCGGCCCTGGGGTCGTTGTCTTTCAACCCCTCGAGGTTGAGTGCTTTGAGGTCTTTGTAAGGGTCCCAACCTGCGGGGATCAATTGCTCCCACCCGATGGTGCGCACAGCCCCCGGCGTGCTGGCAACAAGAGATCCGGATTCTGCTGACAGCGCAGGCTGCACCTGTGGCACCAGCTCACGTGCCGTCTCACGCACGTTTTGCGCTTGGCTGCTCACCCCACACACGACCCACATCAGCGCACAAGTCTGGGGCCATCGTTTCATTTTTTTCATGCGTCAATTCCCACACCTACACTCACTTTGTCTGGTCCCATCCAAGCCTCCTTTTTAAACACCCCTTGGGCCTCACACGCGCGGCGACAAACCATCGACCAAAGACCAGCGATAGGCACGCCATGCTGGCCCCAGACTGGCCAACATGCCCGCCAGCATCAGCGTCAGCACCAAGAGCCACTGCGTGGGCAAGGGCTCGGCCATTTGCAAACGGATGCCTAAGGCATTTTGCAACCACGGTGCCGCCAAAACCATGCCCATTTGCGCCAGCCACACACCCAACACCACCCCCGCGCAGGTGACCCACAAGCCCTCCAAGGCCAGCAGCCCCAGCACATGGCGAGGCCCCGCACCCACGGCACGCAGCACAGCCAGCTCTCGCCGACGCTCGTTCAGGCCCGCGAGCACCACAGCCATGAGCGAACAAACGCTCACCAAAGCCACCAAAGACGACACCGCCAACAAGGCGTTTTCCCCCAAGCCCAGCACCGTCCACAGTTCACCCAGAGCCACGCCCGGCATCACACCCATCAAGGCTTCTTCTTCGTATTGGTTGACAAAACGCTGCACATTGAACACCGCCGCACGGGTTTTCAGGCCCACCAAGGCGGCTGTGACTTCGGTGGGCTCCAGGTCAAACTTGCGAGCCTGATGGGCAGGAATCTGCCCACCGGGCATCGGCGCGCCGCCCACCCAATCCAGATGCAGGGCTTCCAGTGCTTGCAAGCTGACATGCACCGTGCGGTCCACCGGTGTGCCCGTGGGCGCCAAGATGCCCACCACCTTGAAGGGCTTGTCAGCGTGCTCGTCTTCAAGTGCGCCGGCATGTTCGTGGTCGTCACTGTGGTCGTGCAAACCGTGTCCAAGCGTGATACTTTGGCCCAAACCATAACCCATTTGGCGTGCGACTTCGGCTCCGATCACCGCTTCGTACAAACCGTCCAGCGTGCCCGCAAACACCGCACCACGTTCAAGGACCAAAGGCTGCTTGTCGCCATAAGCAAAGTATTTGAAATAGTCGGTCGTGGTCCCCAAGACGGGATAGCCCCGGTGCGAGTCCCCCAAACTCAGCGGCACCACCCACAACACCGAACGGTGCTGGGCCACAGCGCGCACGCTGTCCATCAGCATCACTTGTGGCACGCTGCCAATGTGAAACACCGAAAACAGCATGAGCTGCACTGGGCTGCTGCGCGCGCCCATGATCAAATCGACACCGCTGACCGATTGAGAAAAGCTGTTGCGGATGTCGTGGCGCAGACGTTCCAAAGTCCAGAGCAATGCGGTCGCCAGCGCCAGCGACACCACCACCCAAACCAAGGTGCTGCGCCGGTTCCAGGCGCTTTGCCGGGCGATGCTGAAAAGGCTTCTCATGAGTGCACCTCTATTTGCTGCAGGGCTGACAAAGCCCATTGCAGATCAAACCGTGAGGCCTGAGCAGCGTCGTGACTCACGCACACCAAGGTGCTGCCCGCGTCACGTGTAGCCTGCAACAGCAAGTCCATGAAATCTTGACGCAAGCCAGCGTCCAACGCCGAAGTGGGCTCGTCTGCCAAAATCAATTCGGGCTGCCCCATCAAAGCACGTGCGGCCGCCACGCGTTGTTGCTGCCCCACCGACAACGCATCGGCGCGGCGCCCCCATAACTCGGCGGGCAATGCCATGCGCTGCAACCAGGCTTTCGCAGCGGCTTCGGGGCCGCCACCTGCATCACAGCGCCCACGGCGCAAAGTCGAAAAACGGCACGGCAGCGTCACGTTGTCCAGCACACTCAAATACGGCATCAAATTGAACTGCTGAAAAATCACGCCCACGTGGTCAGCCCGAAACGCATCGCGCTGCCCCGAGCGCAAAGCGGCCCAATCTTGTCCAAGAAAGGACACACGGCCGCTTTGTGGTGACAGCACGCCCGCCAACAAACCCAACAAGGTGCTTTTGCCGCAACCACTGGGACCATGCAAAAAAACAGTTTGGCCCGCTGCCACATGCAATGGCCCCAAGGCCAGCGTGTTGTTGCTGCCCAAAGTCCATGCGTAACGCAATGGTTCAATGTCAATCACAGCGCTCTCCCTTTTTGACAGGGCAATATACCCCGTCAATCGGGCGCGGCGATCTTTCTCCGGCCTTCCCTGCGGGCAATCCACACCGTGGCCCACAAGATGACAAACGCCCCCAGCCAGGTGGACTGGCTCGGCACATCGCCAAACACCAGCCAGCCCAGCAAGGATGCCCAAACCAAATCGAGAAAGCGCAGCGACTGGGTGGCAGAAATGTCGGCCATGGCAAAGGCGCGCGTCAGGCAATAGTGGGCCAGTGTGCCCAGCACACCTGTGGCGGCAAAACCCAGCCATTGCATGGGCGTGGGCATTTGCCAGTTCGGCAAAGCCATGGGCAAGCTGAGCACGGTGACCGTGAGGGCTTGCCACAGCACGATCACGCCAGGCTTTTCGTAACGGGTCAGCGCTTTGGTAATCAAAAAAGAGGCAGCAAACACCGGGGAGGACGCCAGCATGACGAGGTTGTACCAACCACCCTCGCCCGACATCTTGGGCAAAACCACCACCAGCACACCCGAAAAACCAATGATGGCGGCAATCCAGCGGTCTTTGCGCATGGGTTCCCCCAAAAACCAGGCCGCACCGATCATGATGAAAATCGGGCCGGTGAAACCGATGGCCGTCATGTCGGCCAGCGCAATTTTGGGCAAAGCTGTGAACCACAAAATCAGGCCCAGGGTGTGCACCCCTCCGCGCCAAAATTGCCCAACCATGTTGACTGGCGCATAAGCACGCCAGCCATCGCGGTACACCAGAGGCAACATGACCACCAAGCCAAACAGGTAGCGCAAAAATTGCGACTGGTAAACGTCCAGATGCAAGGTCAGGTTTCTGGCGATGGTGTTCAGCACGGAAAACAACAAACCACCCAACACCATCCAGACCATGCCACGAACGGCTGCAGGCCAAGCAGCAAATGTGCGCCGCCCACGTCGGCGAGCAAGCGACCATTGACGAGCCGGAGACAAAGAGGGTTTGCGCGGTTTCATGACAAACCGCAAAGAAAAAGATGGGTCACGGTCCCATCTTAGGAGAAGTCAGCGCCAACAAGGGTCGCTTGGGTTACGTCCCCCATGCGAAGCATTGCCAGGACATCAGCCTCTGCGACCGATGTGTGATCGGCGTGCAGAAGGCCCGATGACCGATTTACTGTGCGCTGTTTTGCAGCGCAGCGATGCGCTCTTCAATCGGTGGGTGGGTGCTGAACAACTGGCCAATACCACCGGCAATGCCCATGGCGGCCATGCTCTTGGGCAACTCGGCCGTGTGCACACCGCCCAAGCGGGCCAAAGCGTTGATCATGGGCTGCTTGCGGCCCATCAGTTTGGCAGCACCTGCGTCGGCACGGAATTCGCGCTGACGGCTGAACCAGGCCACGATCATGGCGGCCACAAAGCCCAACAAAATGTCCATGACGATGGTGGTCACGAAATAGCCAATGCCCGGGCCACTGCTTTCTTCGTCGTTCTTGCGCAGGAAGCTGTCGACCGCATAACCCACCACGCGCGAGATGAACACCACAAAGGTGTTCATTACCCCTTGAATGAGCGTCATGGTAACCATGTCGCCGTTGGCAATGTGCGCCACTTCGTGTCCGATGACGGCCTCAATTTCTTCGTGCGTCATGTTTTGCAGCAGACCCGTAGACACCGCCACCAAAGCCGAGTCACGGAATGCGCCGGTGGCGAAAGCGTTGGGGTCGCCTTCAAAGATACCTACTTCAGGCATACCGATGCCCGCTTTGTCGGCAAACTTGCGCACGGTGTCCACAATCCAGGCTTCGTCGGCATTGGCAGGCTGGTTGATGACGCGCACACCCGAAGACATCTTGGCAATCCACTTGCTCATGAGCAAGGAAATGATGGCACCACCAAAACCTATGATGAGCGCATAGCCCAGCAAAGCGCCCAAGTTCAGGCCATTGGAAGTTAAAAATCGGTTCACACCGAGCAAGCTGGCCACGATGCCCAGCACCACAACCACAGCGATGTTGGTCAAGACGAACAGAAAAATACGTTTCATGGATGGTTTCACTTTTTACCCGGAAGACGCGGGCTCGTTGAGCGGAATGTTAGGGGCTTGGAGGTCAAAATCAAGCGGGCGGCAAGATTTCCGAATTGGCGTACGGTTTTTCAAGCTGCGCCTTGATCCGCCGCGGCCTGAAAACACCGACATCTTCATAAAAATCAGGGGTTTCGTTGGCGGACCACCAGCCCGGAACCCCCAGCACGGGCAGCGGGCTAAAGGGCTTGGTCGCCAGCTTATTGGCCGTCAAGTCCTGCGCCAGCCAAGTGTCGATTTGCGCATGGGGCACCTCACCGGGCACGCGCCACAAATGCACCGTGATCGATTTGTAGGGTTGCACCAACTTTTCGAGTGCCGCATGGCCAAAAGTCCACAGGGCTGTCTGTGCCCACTCTGGTCGTAAGCCGACAAAAGCATCGAGCCAACGGTGCTCGGTCAGCGCCGCCCAAAGCGGGTCAGAGGCTTGAATCAACAAAGCGTTTTCATCGAATACTGTTGCTGCATCCCGCACGGGGCCACGCACTCGGCCCACACCCGCGCGGGCAATCTCTGCACTTTGCAAGCGATTCAGCTGCTGTTTGGCACTCGGAAAATGCATCCAGCACAAGGCATTGAAAAAGTCGTGTAGCCCTTCTCGCGTGGGCACCCGGCCGTGCTCAAAAATGAAGTCTTCGTAGGCTTGCCCTTCTGGCAAATCGGTCTGGGGCACAAACCCCACCGGCGCAAGGCCTACTTCATTCAAAGCCTGGGGCTGGGGCTGACCCGCCACCACACGCTGGGCGATGGGCTGGCCAGTGGCGCGCCAGTCGGCCAGCCATGGCGCGGTCCAATCGATGTCCGACACACCCAAAACACTGGCTGCCTCGCAGCGGCAACCGGGACGGTTCGGGTTCAGGCCGAGACCAGTCGCCACGGCAAACTCTCACCAGAGCGCAAAGGTTTCAGTTCGGCTTCACCAAAGGCAAAGCTTTCCGCTGGTGTCCAGCTTTCCCGGCGCAACGTGATGCTGCCGGTGTTGCGCGGCAGGCCATAAAAGTCGGCCCCATTGAAGCTGGCAAAAGCTTCGAGTTGACCCAACGCCCCCGCTTGATCAAAGACTTCGGTATACATCTCAATGGCCGCGTGCGCGGTGTAGCAACCGGCGCAGCCCGTGGCGTGTTCCTTGAGGTGCGCTGGGTGCGGCGCACTGTCGGTGCCCAAAAAGAACTTGCGGTTGCCGCCTGTGGCGGCTTGCAACAGCGCCAGCCGGTGCGTCTCGCGCTTGAGCACGGGCAGACAGTAGTAATGCGGGCGAATGCCGCCCGTGAAGATGGCGTTGCGGTTGTACAGCAGGTGGTGCGCTGTGATGGTCGCGCCCAGCAAGCCGTCGCTCTCGGCCACGTATTGCACGGCTTCTTTTGTGGTGATGTGCTCCATCACGATCTTGAGACCCGGAAAGTCGCAGCGCAGCGGGATCAGCTGCTGCTCGATGAACACCGCTTCGCGGTCGAACAGATCGATGTCCGATGAGGTCACTTCGCCATGCACCAAAAGCAGTACGCCTTCACGCTGCATGGCTTCGAGCACAGGGTAGACCTTGCGTAAGTCGGTCACGCCCGCATCGCTGTTGGTGGTCGCACCGGCCGGGTAGAGCTTACAGGCCACCACACCCGCGGCCTTGGCACGGGCAATTTCTGCTGGGTTCAAGTTGTCTGTCAGGAACAACGTCATCAGGGGCTCAAAGGCCATGCCTGCAGGCACAGCGGCCTGAATGCGCACCTTGTAGGCCAAGGCCTGCTCGGCCGTCGTCACCGGGGGCTTGAGGTTGGGCATGATGATGGCTCGGCCAAACTGGGCGGCGGTGTGCGGGACAACCACGTGGAGTGCAGCGCCATCGCGCACATGCAGGTGCCAGTCATCCGGGCGGGTGAGGGTGAGTTCTTGAGTCATGGGGGTATTGTCTCAAACCTGTAACGCAGGTTTCCGGCTTTTCCCAGAGGGGAAACGGAAAGCACGCCGATGAGGTGCCCGAGGTGAGGTCACGGGCCGGGGCTGAGCAGTGCAGGGGCCCGAAGGCACTGACTGCTGCTCACCTTTCTTGGCTTACTTTCTTTGGTGAAGCCAAAAAAATGTGAGTGCGCCACCGGGCGCAATCCCCGCCACGGGCGCTCAAAAGGACCCCAAAATTAATCGGGATCTGAACCCAATGAGCCTCAATGCCCCAGGATTTTTGACAAAAAATCCTGCGCTCGGTCGGTTTGAGGCGAATCAAAGAACTGCTGGGGAGGCGCTTGCTCGACCACCTGGCCTTGGTCCATGAAGATCACGCGGTCAGCCACGGCCTTGGCAAAGCCCATTTCGTGTGTCACGCACAACATGGTCATGCCCTGGCTGGTCAGCTCGATCATCACGTCGAGCACTTCCTTGATCATCTCGGGGTCGAGTGCCGAAGTGGGCTCATCGAACAACATGATTTTGGGGGTCAGGCACAGCGCTCGGGCAATCGCCACACGCTGCTGCTGGCCGCCGGACAACTGCAAGGGGTACTTGTGGGCGTGCTCCACAATGCGCACACGCTCGAGTTGCACCATGGCTTTGTCAATGGCTTCCTTACGTGGCATCTTGGCCACCCAGGTGGGCGACAAAATCAGGTTTTCCAGAACCGTCAGGTGTGGGAACAGGTTGAACTGTTGGAACACCATACCGACTTCACGGCGCACTTTGTCGATGCCCTTGAGGTCATCGCCCAGCACGGTGCCATCCACCGTGAGCGTGCCTTCCTGGTATTCCTCCAGGGCGTTGATGCAGCGGATCAGGGTTGATTTGCCAGAACCCGAAGGGCCACAAATGACCACTTTTTCGCCTTTGGCAAATTGCAGGTTGACGTCGCGAAGCACGTGATAGCCGTTGCTGGCATACCATTTGTTGACGCCTTTGAACTCAATGAGAGGGGTCGCGTTGGAGGTCATAAAAGGGCTTTCGTTCAACGGACTTTGCTCACGGCTGTGCGGTCTTCGATCCACAAGCTGTAACGTGACATGGCAAAGCAAAATGCAAAATAAATGAAGGTGATGAAAAGGTAGGCTTCGATCTTGAAAGGACGCCAGTCGGCATCCGAGTTCAGTGCGAGCCCCAAAGCACCCGTCAATTCATACAGCGACACGATGGTCACCAGCGAGTGGGGTACGCCAAACATGGTCCAGACCGGCGTGCAGCCGAACCTGTTGCTGGACGGGCAGTACGGCCACCGGCTGCACTTCTGGGACCTGAAACGGCGGCGGCTCACGCAGACCATCGACCTGGGCCGGGAGCACCAGATCGTGCTCGAGTTGCGCCCGGCCCATGACCCAATCCGGGACTACGGTTTCGTCAACACGGTGGTCAATCTCAACGACCTCTCCTCCTCGATCTGGCTGTGGCGCCGGACCGAGCAGAGCAGTGGGGGAACGCCCACCTGGGAAGCTCACAAGGTGATCACGATTCCCGCCGAGCCAGCCGATGAGGAACAGCTCCCACTGGCGCTGCGGCCGTTCAAGGCCGTGCCACCGCTGGTCAGCGACATCGAACTCAGCGTCGATGACCGCTTCCTGTACGTCTCCTGTTGGGGAACTGGTGAACTGCGCCAGTACGACGTGTCCAACCCTTTCAGCCCGCGCTTGACCGGCTCAGTCCGGATCGGAGGCATCGCCCGTGGCGAGGGCCACCCGGCGGCTGCCGGCGGTCTCAACGGCGGGCCGCAAATGGTCGAGGTCAGCCGCGACGGCAAGCGGGTCTACGTC
>CAYRBW010000017.1:0-22204 GCA_964422575.1 uncultured Limnohabitans sp. | reverse complement strand
CCCTTGATTTCGAGCACGCGGCCGCTGGCACGGGCCTTCAGGCGGGCGGCTGGCACATCGGCCACGGCGCAGGGGCCTAAGTTGGTCCAGGCCACGTTGGCCAGCAGGCCAAAGATGCCAGTCACGTTGGCACCGTGCGGCTGAACCAGGCGGTGACTCAGCAGGTGCAGGCGCAGGTAAGTGTCGTGCGTGTCGGCAGGCGCATGGGCCAGTGATTTGATTTCGGTGCGCACAGCCACCACGGTGGTGCCGCGCACAGCGCAGGCACTCAGGGCCTTGACCACGTCAACGCCCAGGGCTGCAACAGCCTCGGCCTCGGTCAGACGGGTGCTGCCGCTGGCGGTAATGCCATCGGCCAGCTCGGGGGCCGGGAACCAGGTGTCCAGCACGGTGCCGTCAGCGGCCAAGGTGGCCAGGCCCGTGGCGCGTGCGCCTATGGTTTGGAAAGTGCTCATGGGTTGCTCCGTAGCGAATGCTGAAAACTTTCAATTATCCCGGATAGAGCAGGTGCCAACCTTTGCATGGCAAGAGACTTGCCGAACAGGCGGTGTACCCCGTGGGCTGGTCAGACCACTAAGCCCGTGCATTCTGATCAGCGACAATCAGCGCTCAGCCCATCCAAGTCATGCACATCAAGACCTCCTCCCTCCTTTCTGTCCTCCTTGCCGTCGCCGCGGGCGCTCTGGTGCCCAGTTCGTCTACATTCGCGGCCAAACAAGCCGCAGGCCAAAACACGGCGAGCAAGGCCGTCGCTCCTAAAAAGGCCGTTTCTGGCAAGAAGGCTGTGCCCAACAAAAAAGCGGCGGTCGCCGCGAACGCACTGCCCCCCTTGGCTGCACAGGTCGCATTGGCCGACAACGCGCCCGCCCTGCCTGCCAAGGCCTGGCTGCTGATGGATTACGACTCCGGTCAGGTGCTGGCTTCGGCCAACGCCGACGAAACCTTGCCACCCGCTTCGCTCACCAAGATGATGACCAGTTACATCGTCGAGCGAGCCCTGCGCACAGGCAAACTCAAACCCACCGACTTGGTCACCGTGAGTGAAAATGCTTGGTGCCGTGGCACCAGCGCCGAGTCGTGCATGTATTTGCCGCTCAACAGCCAAGCCACCGTGATCGACATCTTGCGCGGCATCATCGTGCAGTCGGGCAATGACGCGTCCAAGGCCATCGCCGAGCACATGGCGGGTTCCGAAGCGGGCTTCGCCAAGCTGATGAACGCCGAAGCCCTGCGTCTGGGCATGAGCAAGACGAACTTCGTCAACCCCACAGGCTTGCCCGATCCGGCACACAAATCGTCCGCGCAAGATCTGGCCATCCTGGCCCGCGCCATCATCCGCGATGGCAGCGAGTACTACCCCATCTACGCTGAGCGCGAGTTCAAGTACAACGGCATCAAGCAAGGCAACCGCAATGCCTTGCTCTACACCGACCCCAGCGTGGACGGCCTCAAAACTGGCCATACCGCAGAGGCGGGCTTTTGCCTGGTCACCTCGGCCAAGCGCAACGAGATGCGCTTGATTTCGGTCATCCTCAACACCCACAGTGCGCAGGCGCGTGCCGACCAAACGCGCGAGTTGCTCGGCTGGGGCTACAGCCAGTTCGAAAAAGCCATCCCCATCCAGCCGACGGCGGTGGTCGCCAGCGCCAAGGTCAGCTTTGGCAAGGTCGATACGGTGGCCGCTGTGCTGGGCGCGCCGTGGATGATCACGGTGTCCCGTGGCCAGCCAGTGCAGACCACAGTTGAGCTCAAGTCCGGTCTGCAAGCGCCCATTGCCAAAGGTACTGTGATTGGCAAAGTGATCGCCACGGCCAACGGCAAACCCGTGGGTGAAACCCCACTCGTCGCGCAAGTCGAAGTGGAACGCTCGGGCTGGTTGCTGTTGGCGTGGCAGCACCTGGCCCACTTGTTCGGCAAGTGAGCTTGAACGGGTGGGGCGGTGTTATGAATGTGCTGCGCGTTTTCAGCGCATGTTGACCAGCACAATGCCCACCGCCACCAGCCCAAGCGCCATCAGCAGTGTGGGGGTGGCCGCTTCGCCGAGCAACCAGGTGCCAAACAGCAGGGCAAACAGTGGCGTCAAGAAGACGAACACTGAAATTTTGGTGGCTGGGTAGCGGCCGAGCATCCACATCCAGGCCAGGTAGCTCGCAAAAGCGCCGATCACGGTTTGTGCCAGCATGGAGCTCCAGGCCAGTGGGCTCCAGTTAAAGTCCCAGCCCTCGCCCAGTGCCCAAGAGATCCACGGCACGGCCAGCGCGGTGGTGGCGATTTGGTAGAACAGCAGCTTTTCGGGTGCGATACGCGTCAGGTTTTTGGCGCGGATGGTCACGGTGGTCAGGCCCCACAGCGCCCCTGCGGCCAAGCCCAGCAGATCACCCACATGGCTGTTGGCGTGGCTCGCCCCCAAGCCTTCACGCATGGCAAAGGCCACGGCCACAAAGGCGCAGGTCATGCCCAGCCATTGCAGGGGTCGAAGATGCTCTGACTTCACAAACAGCGGCACCAGCGCAGCCACCCAAAATGGTGAGGTGTACAGGAACACCGTCAGGCGCGAAGCCGATGTGTAAAGCAAGCCCAGGTAGATGCAGGCGAACTCTGCGGCAAACAGGCCACCTGCCAGCAAGCCAGGCCACAGGCTGCCATCGCGCTCAAACAGGCGCACACCGCGCACACGGCACCAGATCATCAACAGCACACAAGCCCCGATGCACCGCAGACTGGCCTGAAAGAGAGGTGCGACCTCGTTCATGATGGCCTTGACCAGCACCTGTTGCAGCCCCCAGAACATGCAGCACGCCAGCAGCATGCCCACGGCCAAGCCGTCCAAATGGTTTTTACGCGAATTCATGCCCTGCATTGTGCCGTGTCGCATGCGCAGGACGTGTCTCTGGAGGTCCAGCGGCAGGTAACATGCCCGCCATCACCCAAGTCGAGCTCAAAATGGCATGAACCCACGCAAAACGTCCGAACCCTTGACGAACCTTATGAGGGCAGTCCGTCGCCGCGAATGGAATCGTTGGGCTTTGGCCCTGGCCGTGTCGCCTTGGCTCTCGCCCGCAGCCCAAGCACAAAGCCTGAGCCGTGCGGCAGGCGCTTCACAGGGTCCGCTTTGGCAGGCCGACCCATTCAGTTTGGGTGTGGCCAGTGGCCAGCCGCAGGCCGACAGCGTGGTGCTTTGGACGCGCCTGCGCATTGCTGAGGCCGATGCTGCCCTGAAAGCGCAAAGCATCGCGGTGGTGTGCGAGCTGTTTGCCGATGCCGCTTTGCGCCAGCCTGTGCGCCAGTGGCGTGTGCAGACCGATGCGGCGCGAGCCCACAGCGTGCATGTGTTGGCCAGCGGTTTGCAGCCGGGGCGGCCCTATTGGTACCGATTTGTCTGCGGCAGTGCCACCAGCCCGGTGGGCCGCGCCCGCACCAGTCCGGGTGCGCATGAAGTGGTGGACCGCTTGCGCATGGCCTTGGCGTCTTGCCAACATTACGAACAAGGCCGCTTTGTCGCGCACCGTGAGATGGCTCAGCGCGATTTGGACCTGGTGCTTTTTGTGGGTGATTACATCTATGAAAGCTCCAACCCCAAATTCATGCTGCGCAAGCATGAGGGCAGTGTGCCCAAGCAACTCGGCGAATATCGTGACCGCCACGCGCAGTACAAATCCGATGCCGATTTGCGCGCTTGTCACGCCGCACACACTTGGCTGATGACTTGGGACGACCATGAAGTGGTCAACGATTACGCCAACGATCTGGACCGCAACTTCAGCGATCCGCAGGTGTTTTTGCGTCGCCGTGCGGCGGCTTATCAGGCTTACTTTGAGCACATGCCGGTGCGCCTGGGGCCCAATCCGGCCCACCCCAGCCAAATGCGCATCCATGACCGCTTGGCCTGGGGGCAGTTGGCCGATGTGTGGACGCTGGACTGCCGTCAATACCGCGACCACCAGGCCTGCCCAGATCCGAACCGGGGCGGTGGCCGTGTGGTGGTGGGCTGTGATGCGCTGACAGACCCTTCACGCAGTATGTTGGGCATGGTTCAGGAGCGGTGGTTTACCGAGGGCCTGACCCGCAGCACCCGGCGCTGGAAGCTGGTGGCCCAGTCTACCCAGATGAGTTCGAGCGGCGTCAACACGCCTTTGGGCCGCAGCGCGTTCACTGACGGGTGGGACGGCTACCCGCAAAGTCGTGCCCGTTTGCTGGGTGCTGTGGCCAAAGCGGGCGTGCAAAACGTGGTCATGCTGGGGGGCGATGTTCACATGAATGTGGCTGCACAGTTGCGTGTCCAGCCCAATGATGAACGTTCGCCGGTGGTGGCCAGCGAGATCGTGACCACATCCATCACGTCCCGGGGCTTGGGCGACAAGTTGCTGGCCCAAATTCGGGAAAGCAACCCGGACATCCTGCATGCCCGCTCCGACGAACGCGGCTACACGCTGTTGGAGGTGAAACCCGAGGGCATCAGTGCGGAATTCACGACCACCTCCAATCCGGCCTTGGCCGATGGGGTGTTCAAGGTGCAAGCCAAACTGGGCATCCGCGCGGGGTTGGCCGGGGTGCACAAAGACGTGTGAATTGTGAATGACTGAGGCAATGGCGCGACCGGACGGTATCTTTTTGATCTGCAAGGCTAGAATCCGGCCATGAATACCGATATCCAGAAACCACCGAAGAAGTCTTTCAAGATCCAAATGTTGGCGGCACGAGAGACAGCGATCATCCAGTCGGTCAACCGCTTTTTGGCAGAAAAAGGTTTTGATGCGATGACGGTGGACGAGGTGGCCGCCGAAGTGGGCATTGCCAAAGCCAGCCTTTACAAGCATTTCACCAGCAAAGAAGAGCTCGCTTGTGCCGCCATGGTGGCCGCGATGCGCAAGGCGCAAGACTTTATTCAGTCAGTGCCTGCAGGTCAGACGCCCATCGACAAGCTCAAGTCGGTGACACGCTGGACGATGACCCTCAAGCTGCAGGGCTTGATGCCGTCATTGCCCAGCCAAAATTCCAGCTTGCGCGCCACCTTGATGGCCAGCAACGACTACATGGATGGTTTGATGGAAGTTAGCGATGCATTGGGCGGTTGGATTGAAGAGGCCCAAGCCCAGAGGCAAATCAACCGCGCTTTGCCTGCCGTGGCGGTGCTCTACACCTTGTTTGCTCGGGCTTGTGATCCGGTGCTGGAGTTCCTCAAAATGGGCGAGCAGCACACAGACGAGCAAATCCTGGACTTGGTGATGAGCTCCTGCTTTGACGGCTTGAGCGCCCGCTGAGCCATCGGTAAACCCTGATTTACAGGCGTACCCACCCACATCAAGTGGGTGGCCTTTGGAGGTGTTCAGCGGACCAGCAGTACGGGCACTTTGCAATGCGCCAACACCTGGGTGGCAACCGAGCCCATGACCAAATTGCCCAAAGTGCCGTGACCGTGTGAACCCATCACCACCAGATCGAACTTGCCGCTGTCGGCCGTCTTGGAGATGGTTTCCCCTGCATGGCCCACCTTGGACACGGTTTTGGCATCGATGCCGTGACGCAGCAAAAATTTGGCGACGGGTGCCAGCACTTTTTCGGCTTCTTCCCGCTGAAAAGTTTCCACCACTTCTTTGCCCACGGCGGCGCGTGCGCGCGGCGGCAGCTGCGGATTCACCGTCAGCACGGTGTAGCTGTGGTTGGCGCTGAACAACTCGTCGTGGGTGGTCAGGTAAGCCAGCATTTTTTTGGTGTAGTCACTGCCATCAACGGCTAACAAGATTTTCATGGTGTGCTCCTCAAATGTGATCAAACAAGCTTTGAATGTAATCAACTCTTGGACACCGTTCTTGACTCAGGTCATGAAATTGCAGGAATCATCCTGGGAATTTGAGGAGTGATCTCCGTGCCCAATGTCCACCACTTTTTGTGGTGTGAACAAAAGTTGCTCGCCTTTGCGTTCATAGCCCAAGGGATTGGCCACCACGCGGCAACCGCTGTGATCGTAATTTGACGGACAGTGCAAATGGCCGTGCAACCAGACTTGGGCTTTGGGCAGCAAGTGGTCGAGCGCATTGCAAAAACCCGCGGTGCCTGGCACCAGGCCGTAACGTGGGTCTGCGCTGCGCAAGCTGGGGGCAAAGTGCGTCACCACCACGGTGGGCCCGTCAAAAGGCAGACAGAGTGCCTCGTTCAACCAGTCTTGGCACTGCAGGGCTTGTTCGCGCATGGCGTCGGCGAGCCACGGCGCATTTGCCCGCGTGGTGTTGGTTTTTCGCAGGTAGTAGTTGGCGGCCCGAAAGGCTTTGTCACGCGCTTTGAGCTGGCGCGTGTACTGGCTGTAGGGGTGGTTGAAGTGGGCTGCAAATTTCGCAGATGTTGGGTCAGGTAGGGGTTGACCCGCCAGCGGTCCCAGGGCGTCAAAGTCTGTCCACAGTGTGGTGCCCACAAAGCGCACGCCGCCCAGCGTCACCACCTCGCGCTCCAGCCAAGTGATGCCCAGCCGGGTGCAGGTGTTTTGCAAGCGGGCGTGGGCTTCGTCAAAGTCCATGCCGTCGTATTCGTGGTTGCCGGGCACAAACAACACGGGTGTGGGCCAGCCGTGAAGCGGCGAAAAGCGTTTCAGTCCAAAGTCCGTATCGCCCGCTGCCATGAGTGCTGAGTTGGCCTGGTACGAGCCGATGTCGCCCGCCAGCACCAGCACATCCGCGTCGGGTGCGGGCACGGGCACAAAACCGGGGTTGGCTTCCAGGTGCAGGTCCGAAAGCAATTGGATCTTCATGCCGAACCCGCGTTGGCAAAGGCGGCTTGTGCCACTTGCAGCAGCTGGCCGCGCAACCATTGGTGCGCGCTGTCGTGTTGCACCCGCCGATGCCACAGGGCTTCGACGTGTACAGGTGGGACATCGAGGGGCAAGTCGTGCAGCACCAATTGGTCTGTCATGCCCGTGGTGGGCACAAAGTGGCGGGGCAATACCGTGAGCAGGTCTGAGTTGACCACCACCTGTCCAGCGGTAAAAAACTGGTTTACCGTGAGCACAATGCGCCGTTTTCGGCTGATTGAGGCCAGGGCTTCATCGACGAATCCATAAGGGCGTCCGGAAAAACTCACCAACAAATGACGTGCGGCGCAGTAGCCGTCCAGCGTCATGGGCTGGCTTGCCAAGGGGTGGCCTCGGCGCATCACGCAGACATATTCACCTGCATAGAGGTGTTGGTGTTCGAAAGCCACCGCCTCGCCCGCTTGGGCGCGCCCCGTCAGGTCGGTTAAAACCGCCGGAAAGTAACCCATGGCCATGTCGGCAGTGCCATCGCTCAGCAACTTGCGCGGGTCGCGTGTGGTCAGCGGCACCACGCGCAATGAAACGCCAGGTGCATCGGTTTCCAATTGCCGTGCAAGCCTGCCCATCAGTTCGGCGGCCGTCGCATCGGCCATGGCTAATACGAAGGTGTTGCCCGCTTCACGGGGCACAAATGAGCTGGGCACGATGGCCTCTTGCAACTGGCGCAGCGCTTCTCTCACGCTCGGCCACAGGGCCAGTGCGCGAGGCGTGGGTTCGATCCCATGGCCCTGGCGGCGAACCAGCTCATCGTCCAGTGCATCACGCAAACGGCGCAGTGCGTTGCTTACCGCGGGTTGAGTGAGCGACAGGTTGTGCGCAGCTCGGGTTAGGCTGCGTTCGGCCATGACTTCGTCAAAAACCCGCAGCAGGTTCAGGTCCAGGGTGCGAAAAGAGGCTGGGATAGAGGAGTTCATGAAGACATCCAATGTATATCACCATTATGAATGACCTACATCATGAATATAAAGTTGAACAATATCAGCAATAACCCTATGATTGAATCATGATTTTGACGATTCGAATTCTCAAATCATACGAAATCAATCCAAGGGAACACAAAATGAACACCGTTACCAAATCTATTTTGGGCCAAGTGCCCACCGAAGTTGTTGCGGCGGCACCTGCCACGTCCACCAAAATCTTGGCCACCTTCCTGCTGGCCGCGGGCGTGGCTGCGTTGGTCGTCTTGGCTGACCAAATGATCGACAGCTGGGCTGAATCCCACGTGGTGGCTGCATGGCTGGCCTTGTGGGTCGTGGCCGCTGTGGCCATTGGCGTGCTGCGCGGTGCGACCCGTGCATTGGCTCAAAACGTGATGGGTGGCTTGGACGCCTGGTCTGCACATGTGGCACGTCGCCGTGCCGACGAACGACTGTGGGTCATGGCTCAAACCGACAGTCGCCTGATGACCGAGTTGCAAACGGCCATGGACCGCGCAGATGATGTGAGTGCACCCGCCAAGGACATCACCACGCTGATGACGCGCCGCACTGCCCGCATGCTGCGCGACCGTATGTACTACATCTGAGATCCGCAAGCACCGGGCGTGAGCCCACCATGCAAAAGGCCTCCTCTGGGAGGCTTTTTGCATGGTGGGCTGAACTGTCGGTCATGCGAGAAGGGCATGCTTTGGTGGATGGAACTGACATGGACACCGCCGTCGAACTCTACGGGGAAAACCCTTGAGCATCTTGACACCTTCGCTTGGGTATTGAAAAATGAAAGCGCTTTCAAAAAAGGTGACTTCATGAAAAAAACAGTGTTGTTCTTGTTGACCGCTTTGACATTGAGTGTGGCGGTGGCACAAAAGACGACGATCACCGTGGCCGCTTTTCCTGCGGTCGATGAAATCGTCAAAGCGTCTTTGCAAGCTTGGGAGAAGAAAAACCCCCATGTGCAAGTCAAGGTGGTGGGGCGTGAATACGCGGATCACCACACGGCGATGACGACAGCCCTGGCCACATCGACAGGATTGCCCGATGTCATGACGATTGAATATGGCTATTTGGGCCGGTTTGCACAAAGTGGTGGACTTGAGGACCTGGACAAGGCGCCGTATCAACTGGGTCAACATGCCACAAAACTGGTGCCTTATGCGGTGGCACAAGGGCGCACGGCCACCCATGGACAAGTGGCCGTCCCAACTGACATTGGGCCAGGCGCCATGTTTTACAGGCAAGATTTGCTCACCAAAGCCAAGGTCAAAGAGTCAGATCTCACAGCGTCTTGGGAAAGCTTCATCCAAAGCGGGCAGAAAATCAAAAAAGACAGTGGAGCCTATCTGGTGGCCCATGCCCGTGATGTCAAAGACATCGTGATCAGAACCGGTATCCCTGCGGGACACGGTGTCTATTTTGACGATCAAGGCAAGTCCGTTATTGACACCTCCCCAAGGTTCAAGCGGGGCTTTGAGGTCGCACAACAAATCAGAGCACAAGGACTCGACGCGAAAATCAACGCATGGTCAAACGAATGGGGTGAGTCGCTCAAACGTGGCACGGTCTCTGTACAGATGATGGGCGCTTGGTTAGGCGGCCATTTGCAAAATTGGCTGGCCCCCAACACCAGTGGGCTGTGGCGATCAACGGTCTTGCCAGAACGGGTGGCGACTTCCTGGGGGGGCACTTTCTACGCGATCCCCAAAAAAGCCGTGAACAAAGAGCTGGCTTGGGATCTGATTCAACATTTGGCTTTGGACACCAAGCAGCAGCAAATGGCGTTTGAAAAGTTCAATGCATTTCCCGCATTGATCGAAGCGCAAAGTGGTGATTTTTTCAGCCAACCTGTCGCATTTTTAGGTGGGCAAAAAGCAAGGCTGGAATGGAAAAACACAGCCTCCCAAATCAAACCGACCATGGTTTTTAAAAACGACAGTGTGGCCGAAGAAATTGTCAACGCGGAGTTGGATTTGGTGCTGACAAAGAACAAGCCCATTGAACAGGCGCTCAAAGACGCACACCGTTTGGTACAAAGACGAGCGAGCCGTTGATGAAACCCGTGCTGACCCCAGCGATGGCACCGTATGTGCTGATCAGCCCATTTTTACTGCTGTTCTTGGTTTTCGGCTTGTTTCCCATTGTGTTTTCATTTGTGCTGATGTTTCACATGTGGGACCCGGTGCAGGGACTCGGCTCCATGAAATACGTGGGTCTGGAAAATGTGATGTTCGCCATCGAAGATCCATTGGTCTGGACCTCCTTGAGCAACACTTTGTGGATGGCTTTGGCATCGGGCATGCCGCAACACCTGGTCGCCATTCCGTTGGCTTACTTGATCAATGAAAAGCTGGGTCGTTGGCGCAATGCGGCCATGGGCGCTTACTTCTTGCCCTACATCACCTCCACGGTGGCCATTGCCATCATGTTCAGTACTTTGTTCTCAACTGACTACGGCATGGTCAATGCGGCCTTGTCCGAGATGGCCAAGTGGCCATGGCTTGGCGCAGTGATGCCCGAGCAAAACATCGATTGGCTGGGCAGTCCTGAAGCTGTTAAACCGGTGGTCTCTGCCGTCGTGTTTTGGCGGTACTTGGGCTTCAACGTCATCTTGTACGTGGCCGCCATGCAAAGCATTCCGCGTGATCTGTACGAAGCAGCGCGCATGGATGGCGCGAAAAGTTGGCAGCAATTTTTGTTCATCACACTGCCTCAACTCAAGCCGATGATGTTCTTCGGGATCACATTGACAGTGATTGGCGGGTTACAACTTTTTGAGGAGCCTTTCATTTTGACGGGTGGTAAAGGTGGACCGGAATATGCCGGTATGACCACCGCCATGTACATGTACCGCACCGCTTTTGACTTCAATGATTTTGGTTTGGCAAGTGCCATTTCATGGATGCTGTTTGTCATCATTTTGGCCATGACATGGGCCACAAACAAAGCATTCAAAAGCAAAGAAGGTCAAGCATGAGCAACGGCATGTCAGAAACCAAATCCACCTTGGGTGTGACGGGGTGGATCTTGATCGTGTTGGGCGCCTTGTTGATGCTGGGGCCTTTCTATTTCATGTTTGTATTTGCCACACAACCGAGGGCAGAGATATTCAGTGTTCCACCGCCACTGTTTTTTGGTGATCACTTCCTCGAAAACATGAAGATCTTGATGGCCAAAATTCCATTTTGGAAAAACTTGGGATGGTCCTTGTATGTAGGTTTGATGGGCACAGCATTGACTTTGTTGTTTTGCTCCATGGCGGGTTATGCATTTGCAGTGTATGAATTTCGCTTCAAAAAACTGCTGTTTGCTCTGGTCATGGGCACGATGTTGGTGCCTTCTTTTTTGGGGATGATTCCCACCTTCTTGATCATGGATGCGCTCAACTGGATCGACCAACCCAAAGCACTTTATTTGCCAGGTGCAGCCCCAGCCATGGGCATTTTCATGATGCGCCAATACATCACTTCAGCCATTCCCAAGGAGTTGATTGAAGCCGCTCGCATGGACAACTGTGGTGAATTCAGAATTTATTGGAGTGTGGTCGTGCCCTTGCTCGGCCCCGCCTTTGGCACGTTGGGCTTGATCGCGTTCATTGCTTCTTGGAACAACTTTATCGGACCTTTGGTGGTGTTGCGTTCACCAGAGATGTACACATTTCCTTTGGCTTTGCGCAGCGTGCAAAGCCCGGTTGATACCGAGTGGGGGGCCTTGATGGCCGGATCAGCCATTGCTGTGATTCCACTGCTGATCATTTTTATTTTTTCTTCTCGCCGATTGATCGAAGGCCTGACTTCAGGCGCAGTGAGGGGCTAAACCAATGACTCTGAACATGAGCACCATGACCATTTCTCGTGAACATTTCCCTCAAGACTTTAAGTGGGGTGTTGCCACATCTGCGTTCCAAATTGAAGGTGCACATGACAGTGATGGCAAAGGCAAGTCCATCTGGGATACTTTTTGCGACATCGAAGGAAAAATTGCAGACGCAAGCAACGGGCACGTGGCCTGCGAGCATTACACACGGTGGCCTGAAGACGTTGAGTTGATCAGTCGCCTGGGCGTCAATGCTTACCGATTTTCGCTCTCCTGGCCACGCGTTCAGCCGGATGGGCAAGGTGCTTGGAATGAAGCGGGCTTCGCCTTTTATGACCAGTTGATTGCGGCGCTTGAAAAACGCGGCATTGAATTGCACTTGACGCTGAACCATTGGGACTTGCCGCAGTCGCTGCAAGACCAGGGTGGCTGGGCCAACCGCGAGGTCTGCACGCATTTCACACGCTACGCCACCGAAGTGGCCCGCAGGTTTGGTCACCGTGTGCACAGCATTTGCACGCACAACGAGCCTTGGGTTATAGCCATCTTGGGTTATGAACAAGGTATTTTTGCGCCAGGCATTCAGTCCAGAGCACAAGCCATGCAAGCGGTGCACCATTTGCTGTTGAGCCACGGCATGGCCCTGCAAGCCATGCGTGGCCTTGGACACACAACAGCCATGGGCATCGTGTTGAACCTGTCCCCCATTTACCCCGCCAGTGATGACCCCCAAGACGTGGTTAAGGCGAAATTGGACGATGGTCTGATCTTGCGCTTGTACATGGATGCTTTGTACAAAGGCGTCTATCCACAAGACGTGATCGTGCATTTGGGCGCCGACGCACCGCAGGTGCAGCCGGGTGATTTGGCCACCATTGCACAAAGCAACGATTTTTTGGGCGTGAACTATTACACCCGCAATTTTTCTTCATGCGGCAACCCTTGGGATGTAGCCAGCACGGGCAACACCGTCACCGACATGGGCTGGGAGGTTTACCCACAAGGACTGACCGAATTGTTGTGCCGTTTGCACAAAGATTACCAACCGAAACGCCTGTGGGTGACCGAAAACGGGGCGGCTTTCAAAGACCAAATGGTCAACGGCGTGGTGGATGACACGCAGCGATTGGCTTACATCCGCGACCACATTGCGGCCACACACGACGCCATTAAACAGGGCGTCCCTGTGGGCGCTTACTTTGCGTGGAGCTTGATGGATAACTTCGAATGGGCCAGCGGATACGCGAAGCGCTTTGGCTTGGTACATGTTGATTTCACGACACAAAAGCGGACCTTCAAAAACAGCGCCGTGTGGTACCAAAACTTTTTAAGCGGGAAATAAAGTGGCATCGATCCAACTCAAAGGCGTCACCAAGCAATTTGGTGAAACAGTGGTCATTCCCGGCTTGGATCTGGAGGTCCACGATGGCGAATTCATGGTGTTTGTAGGCCCTTCCGGTTGCGGAAAATCCACCATGTTGCGCATGATTGCCGGGCTTGAATCCATGACCGACGGCAGCATCCACATCGGCGGCGAAGACGTCAGTGCCAAAGGTCCTTCTGAGCGCGGTGCTGCCATGGTTTTCCAAAGTTATGCGCTGTACCCGCACATGACCGTGGAAGAAAACATGGGCTTTGGTTTGCGCATGTCGGGCACCTCCAAAGTCGAAACCGCCAAGCTCGTTCAAGACACGGCAGAGCGCTTGCAGTTGACCCCTTTGCTCAAGCGTTACCCCAAACAATTGTCGGGTGGCCAACGCCAGCGCGTGGCCATTGGCCGAGCCATCGTGCGCCGCCCCAAAGTGTTTTTGTTTGACGAGCCCTTGTCTAACCTGGATGCTTCGCTGCGGGTGCAAATGCGCATTGAATTGGCCAAACTGCACGCCGATCTGAAAACCACCATGATCTACGTCACGCATGACCAGACCGAGGCCATGACGCTGGGCAATCGAATTGCGGTGTTCAACCAAGGCCGGATTGAGCAGGTGGGTGCGCCCATGGATTTGTATCGGCAGCCCAGTAACAAATTTGTGGCGGAATTCTTGGGGTCACCCAAGATCAATATTTTCCCTTATCAGTGGGACCCCGTTGCTCAAGAACCCATGGTGGGTGAACAGAAATTGAGATTCAACCAAGCCAATGGGGGGCTGTCTCCAGATGCAAAGGCTGGCGGAGCATATCTGGGTGTTCGGCCTGAATTCATCCAGTTGGTGTCAGAGGGTCGGGGCCTGCCAGCTGTCATCGAGTTTTTCGAAAACTTGGGTGACGTGATGGTGGTTTATGCGAGGGTGGCGGGATTGTCTGATCTTGTTCGAATCAAGGTTCAGCCTGAAGCCTTTGAGATGCAAGTTGGACGCCAAGTCGGATTGATTCCAGACGGGTCCCGAACGCTGATATTTCATCAAGATGGTCATCGGGTCTCTTGATCCAAAGGAACAAAAACATGTATGTACTTCAACGCTTAACAGCTGTTTTGATTTTGGGTGTGAGCCTTGCCGGTCACGCAGCGGATGTTGTTCAACGTGGTTCAGGCGCATGGCGATCGAATGTCAGTGCAGCAGACAACCCCGTTCCCGCGGCGCCGTTTCGAACGCCAGCCATGTTGGCGCGTGCAGCTCCGACCAACCAGTGGTATTCGTCCGTGATGTTTACCCGCTGGTCCGAAGTCTTGCATGCGATACCTTTAACAGCCAAGGCCAGCCCGCTGGGTCTTGAAGTGGGATTCCCCCTAAAAACAGTGGTGCCCACTGACCGAAAGGATGTGGAAATCGTTTATACCCATAAGGCAGATGTGACCCTTCGTCCTATGGCCTTCGAGCCGAAGGCGGCGTTGTTGGCTGGCCATTCCGATTGGGCTGTTGACATTGCTTTTGAAGGTGAAAAAAACACGCTGTTGACCACAGTGGCGCACGGCAGTCCATTTGTTTATGCGCAACTCACGCAAGGGGACTTGGCTTTTGATTTGGCCAGCACCTTCTCCGGTCGGATTTGGGCTGTGGATGCGCGCGTCTTGTTGATCAGTGATGATGCCAAGACGTATGCCGCATTTGCGCCCACCGGGGCTCAATGGACCCAGAAAGGGCAATCCTGGCAGTTGCAATTGCCGACAGATCGTCGGTATGTGTCATTGGCCATTCTTCCCAACAACCAAGAGGGCACTGTCCGTGAGTTCTTGGCTCAAGCCTACGCCCACATTGTGGACACGCGTGTTGACTACCGTGTTGATCGGCAAAAGAGCGAGGTGATCACCAGTTTCAAGCTCAAGACCCGAACCTTCGAAGGCCCTCAGGGCAAGGGTATCGTCGGGCTTTATCCTCACCATTGGTACCAAAACGACAGGTTGCCAGAGAAATCACTGGGCAACTTGGGCAGCATTCGAGGTGATATTCGCTTTTTCGCCAGTGACAGTTTTGAAACCCGGTACCGGCATACCGGCTTTGTGCCCTATTGGCCCGGCGTGCAAGACGAGGTTCAAAGCAAAGCGATTTTGAGCAACTTGTCCAAAGAGACCAAACGGGCGCGTCGGATGATGCTCGAAATCGGTCAGGGACCTTATTGGCAAGGCAAAGGCCTTCAGCGCATCAGTCAATTGATGACGGTGGCTGACGCGCAGGGTGACGTCAAAACACGTGACGAATTGATGGCCTTGGTCAAAGGAAGATTTGAACAGTGGTTGTCTGGACAAAGCACGCGCACTTACTTTCATTACAGCCCCACATTGGGAACTGTGGTCAGTTATCCAGAGGAATACGACGCGGTCAAGGACATGAATGACCACCACTTTCACTATGGTTACTGGATTCGAGCTGCCGCCGACATCGGTTTGCGTGATCCCGAATGGATCAAACCAGAGCGCTGGGGCGGCATGATTGATTTGCTTGTGGTCGATATTGCGACGGCAGAACGTGGGCGCAAAGACTTCCCCTACTTGCGTAACTTTGATCCTTATGAGGGGCATTCCTGGGCCTCAGGGGTTGCGATGTCGCCTGACGGTAATAACCAAGAGTCGTCGTCAGAGGCCATCAACGCCTGGGCTGGTTTGATGGTGTGGGGCGCCTTGCAGGGCAAGCCTGAATTGGTGGAGTTGGGCACATACCTCTACGCCACTGAAATCCAAGCCATCAACCACTATTGGTTTGATATCCATGGTCTGACTTTACCCAAGGAGTACCAGAACGTTGAAGTGAGCATGTTGTTTGGCGGCAAGCTGGCGCACAACACCTGGTGGATTGACGAACCGCGTCAAATCCACGGCATCAACCTGCTGCCATTGAGCGCGAGCTCGACATATCTGGCCGAAAGCCCAGCCTTCGTTCATAAAAACATGGCTGCGCTGGACAAAGAGATCAAGATTTACGAGGGTCGAGGCAAACGCGCCAAGCCGCATGACATTTGGCAAGATCTGTTTGCCAAATATGTGGCTCTGGTGGATCCGGCCAAGGGCCGTGCCCGGTGGGATGAGTGGGGCTCGGTGGAGTTGGGCGATACGCGGACCCATGCGCAGCATTGGCTCGCATTTTTGGAGGGGACGGGCGTGCCGGATTTGAGCGTGACCGCAGATACGCACTTTTTTGCGGTTTTCAAACATGCCAACAAGGGCAAGACGTACATGGTTTTCAATCCAGACCCACAAGCCCGCACCGTTCGGTTCAGTGACGGCGTCACCTTGCAGGCCTTGCCTGGAAAGTTGACGGTTCAACGGTAATTTTTTCGTCAAACCAAGGGTAAACGCCAGTTGATTGCAAGCGCTGGGAGTTTTTTAATCTAGTTGTGAAAGCGTTTTCAGAAAGCGCTTTCAGACATCAACCATTTTTTCATCAGGAGACTGACATGGCAAATCTTCGCATGGGTTATATCGGCAAATCGTTCAGCATGGGTATTCTGGGCATCGTAGGTACATTGGTGGCTTGCGGGGGTGGCGGTATCACGAGCACCGTGGCACAAGCGGTGGCATCGCCATACGTTTTGCTGGCTTCAACATACACACCTCATGCATCAGCATCTGGGGACTTGAAGTGGAGTACAGCCGAGGGCGGAGATGTCTTCATGGGCTCCGGCGGCAATTATGCTTACGGGGGATATGGGATATTTGGACAGAATGATATTGATTATCATCAGTCAATTGGAATTCAGTTCAATCACTCTGCTGCGCTTGCTCCAACAGATTACATTTACACCAAAATTCAGACACCTTTAAATCAAGGAATGGATATTTCCCAGTCTGCAAAACTGAAAATTCAAATGGGAAATGGTGTAGATATCGGTGCTAACAGCAATACAGCGACCGTTTTCACAGTCGAAATCTCAGGTGGGGCTTATAACGCCCAATCCTACTCCTATGCAAATACGTGCTCAATGAATGTGACATTGAATACAACAGGCACAGCAAATAACTTGCGTGTTTATTCTTTGCCATTGACATCATTCGGCTCCTGCACAGGAACATTGGCCGCATTAAAAGCAGACCTTAAGGCAGTCACTGTGAAGGTTCTTGCAGTAAATGACACCAATGCTGCATCCACAGCCAATAATTTGGTCTTGCCAAAAGTTGGGCTGGTGGCATTCTCGCTTTAATTGTCTAAGAGAGTAAATAAACTTCGATCCAAAATTGAGTAAATAAAATGAAAAAACAAGCTATTTTAATTGCATCAATACTACCATTTTGTGCATCAGCGATTGATTTTGGACCATTTACTCTCACTGGTTTTGTTAAGGCAGAAGCTTCGACTGCATCTAATCAATGCAGCAATTGCCAGCTCAACGCCAATGAAGACAGGCACCGTCCTTGGGCAGATGCCTTGGCCTCTGGGGTGCCTTACGGCACATCTGGCAGCAACTTGACCTTGTTTCAACCTTATCTAGGTACGAAGGAATTCGATCTGGGAGGCGGGTTCAAAGTTAAAGGCTTGTTGAGCCAGCGCTGGCGTGATGGCAAGCAGGACATCGCTGGGGTTGAGTACGAGAAAAACGCCACGGTGCTGCATGAAGACTATGGTCTGGTGCAAATAGGGGCATTTCCAACCCGCAGCTGGAGCTTGGCTGATTATCCATATGGCACCAGTCTTGGCATTTCCGATGCTTGGGCGTCCAGCGGCGCAGGTTATGGGCTGTTAACACAGGCTGTTCGCTACGGGTCACCATTGTTGGATGTGGCTGGGGGCGATTTGTACTTGGAAGCCACTTACGATTCAGGCGATTCAAAAGCCAAGGTTCGCAATCCTGCGCTCTTTGAGTTGCATGCCAAGTATGTCAAAGGTCCATGGTTGATTGATGCCGTGGCGCAGTCCGCCAAAAATGGACAAGCCATGGCTTGGGGGCATGGTCCTTTCATTGGTGTGACCACGACAGATCCTTTCGAAGGCAACATGGTCCAAGGCAACCAGCAATCCATCGTGATGTTGATGGCCCGTTATCAGCTCAATGCCAAGACCGATCTGTTTGCGGGTGTCCGTCATAACCGCTGGAGTGGCAACAAAGCCGTGGTAACAGGCTACGTGGCTCCCAATGCTTTGTGGAACAGCATGTTCAACGTGGATGGCGTAGATGCCACGGCCAATAAGGCTTACAGCGCTAGCTCTACAGACCTAAGTCTGGGCGCCGTTTACAGATTTGCACCGAAATGGAATGTCAATACAGGCATGGTGTATCTGGGTAAAGCCAGCACCAAGAATCCAGTTGAACGCGGTCAATCCAACACCATGTTGCTGAACACAGTTGGAATTGGTTACGAAATTCAACCTGGCTTCTCGGTTTATGGTTTTGCAGGCATGGTTAACTTTGGCAAGAAGGGCTTAGCCCCACTGAGCATGCCAGGTCATGCATCGTTTACTGGGGTTGATTCGCGAGTGGCCAAGTCCGGTAATTGGATGGGGGCAGGTCTTGTCTATACCTTCTAACTCGTTGAAGAGTTTCTGCGCAACCGGTTTGATGGCTGTTTTGGCGGCGTGCGGCGGAGGCGGAGACCCCGGCTCAACCGCGACGTCCTTGACGTTGTCAAAACCTGAAACTTATGTTTTGAAGTGGTCTGATGAGTTCAACACGGCAGGTGCTCCAGCATCGGCTTGGACCTATGATTTGGGTTCGCCGTTGTTGGGTGGCACAGTTTGGGGTAATAGCGAAAAACAGTATTACACCAGTGACTCGGCGAATGTGTTTATCAACAACGGTATGTTGACCATTCAGCCCTTACAAGGTGTTCCGTCGGGTGCTCCGACAGGCCTTGGTTTGTTGGCAACTTCCGCGCGTATCAAGACAGATACCTCTGCTTATTACAACGCCTTGAATTCAACACCGTATGGGTTTTACGAAGTCAGGGCCAAAGTTCCCTGCGTGCCTGGTGCTTGGCCTGCGATATGGATGATGGGTCGTAACGGTGACTGGCCTGCACGCGGTGAAATTGACATCATGGAGTGGTTTGGGCGCTATTTCTCTGCCCAACCCAATCAGGTTCAATCTGCAGTGCATACGCCTGAGAGCTATGGCAGCACGGCACTTTTTGCCAAGCGCAATGTTGACAATATGTGCAACGAATTTCATCGTTTTCAACTGCACTGGACAGCCAATGAAATTCTCATCGGCGTAGACGATGTTCCAACTTTTTCATACAAAAAACCAAGTAACGCCACCGTCAACAATTGGCCGTTCGACCAACCAGCACATATCTTGCTGAACGTGGCAGTGGGGGGTAATTTAGGGGGTGCAGTTAACTTAAATGACTTGCCATCAATGGCCATGCAGGTGGACTACGTCAAAGTATGGCAGACACCCTAGTCGTTGATAATCAACTGCAAGAGGAGTCAAAAAAGACCATATGGCCAAACTCAGTAAGCCCAACAATTTTCAAAACAAGACGTTGGTAGAAGTTACAGATAAGCCGCGAGCCACACTGACCATGGTGGCCCAGCAAGCCGGTGTTTCGCCCAGCACCGTCTCGCGCATTCTGAACGGCACGGCCCAGGTGAGCGAGGAAAAACAAGCCTTGGTCAAAGCCGTGATTGAGGAGCTGGGTTTCCGGCCCGATCCAGCCGCCCGGAGTTTGGCAGGCGGGCGCACCATGAGCATTGGCGTCTTGACCCAGTTCATTGACAGCCCTTATTACGGTGAGGCCTTGCGAGGTATTGAGGACGAACTGCACAAAGCCAATTACGTGCCTTTGTTTGTCAGTGGGCATTGGAATGAAAAAGAGGAAAAAAACAGGCTGTTCATGCTGCAAGAACGCAAGGTGGACGGCATCATTGTTTTGACGGGCAAGTTGGCTGATTCCACTTTGATCGATATGGCCGCCAAAATCCCAGTGGTGGTCACAGGCCGTCGCTTAAGTGCAGACGGTTTGTTCAGCATTGACTTTGACAATTCTGAGGGCGCGAGCTTGGCCGTTCGTCACTTGCATGCACTGGGCCACAGTCGTGTCGCATTCATTTCAGGGCCTTTGGATCATCCCGATGCCACGGAGCGTTTGCAAGGGTACAAAGATGAAGTCGCCAGAAAAGGCATGTCATTGGACGCCGAATTGACCGTCATGGGCGACTTCCAAGAGGCTGGTGGCTTTCGTGCCATGAACAGTTTGCTGGACGCACGCGTGCAGTTCACGGCTGTGTTGGTGGCGAATGACCAGATGGCCTATGGTGCCCGATTGGCTCTGCACCGTGCAGGTTTACGTGTTCCCGAAGATATATCGCTGATTGGGTTTGATGATTTACCGCATTCTGCGTTCACCTTGCCGCCTTTGACGTCGGTTCGACAGTCGGTCTACGAAATCGGTGTTTCAGCAGCTCAAGCCATGATCGAAATTTTGAACAAAAAAAATCCACCTTCCCGGCTTGTTGCAGCGGAGTTGATCGTGCGGGAATCGACGCGGATCAATCGTCGTTAGTGTCCATAACCGTGCAGCGCGAAGCCAGGTAAATGCCGGGCAAGATCAAAGCAGCCCCGGCAACATGGTGCCAGCCCAAAGACTCCCCCAGCACTGCCCATGCGGTCAGGCCGCCATACAGGGGGCCCAGGTACAGGCTAGCGGCCACTCGGCTGGCGCCCAGCACTTTCTGGCAAAAACCATAGGCCCAATAAGCCCCCACACCGGGTACCAGCCCGGCGACCACGACCAAGAGCGTGGCTTGCCAGCTCCAAGCGGGCGTCGATGCTTGGTGCCATTCCCAAGAGGCAAAGGGCAAAAGTACCAATACGCCTCCTGCGCAGATGGCGGCCAAACGTGCCGTGGCACTCAGCGGGCTTGGCCATTTTTTTTGCAGCAAAGCAAATCCGGCCCATGAGACCATGGCCAGCACGATCCAGCCATCGCCTGCAATCCACTGCACTTGGCCCAATGCACCCCATTGACCTTTCACGACGACATGGAAAACGCCAGACATGGCGATCAACACGCCCAGGCCTTGTCGCCATGAAAACCGTTCGCCCAGCCAAAGCACTGCGGCCAGCGCGATCAGTACGGGCGAAGCAGCATAAATCAGGGCGATGTTCATGGCACTGGTGGTTTGAGCGCCTTCGTAAACCCAGGCGCCGCAAACCAGCATGCCCAACGCGCCCAGCACCAGGTACTGCCAAGTGTGCGACAAGGTGCCGCGGCGTTCGCGCCACAGTTCACTGCGCGCAATAAAGCCCACGATCAAGCCCGCCAGAGCCCAGCGGCCTAAAGCAAGCATGTGCGGCTCCACCACGCCGGGCGCGGTTCTGGCCACGATGTAATTGACGGACCATAGGGCAGGCGTGACCCACAGGAGCCAAAGGGCTCGACGTTCTCGGGATTTGGGGGTGTTCAGAAAAGGCATAAGTGTGCCGATTGTGCCGCCAAGAAAAAAACCGCCCCGGTTTGCGACCGGGGCGGTTTTTTTCAAGATCGCGCCCATGAAGCGCGTGATCGGTCAGGTTGAAGCGGCCAGTTTGGCCTGCAATGCCGATTTGGTGTCCAACAGCGCTTGGGGCAAGTGATAGCTCAGCTGCGCAAAGTGCTCGTCGTGCAGCTTGAACTCGGCTTGCCAAGCAGCTTTGTCGACACTGGTGACCGACTTGAACTGATCGGCGCTGAAGTCCAGACCGGTCCAGGTGATTTCGCCATAGGTAGGCGCCACGCCAAACATGGTCTCTTCGCCTTGGGCGTTGCCTTCGAGGCGGTCGATCATCCATTTGAGCACGCGCATGTTGTCGCCATAGCCAGGCCACACGAAGGAGCCGTCTTCGCCTTTTCGGAACCAATTCACACAGTACATGGCGGGCAACTTGTGGCCAGCGGCCTGTGCCTTGGCACCCGTGTCCAGCCAGTGCTGGAAATAGTCGCTCATGTTGTAGCCGCAGAAAGGCAGCATGGCGAACGGGTCGCGGCGCACCACGCCTTGTGCGCCAAAGGCGGCAGCGGTGGTCTCGGAACCCATGGTCGCGGCCATGTAAACGCCTTCCGTCCAGCTGCGCGCTTCGGTGACCAAGGGCACGGTGGTCGAGCGGCGGCCGCCGAACATGAACGCGTCGATCTGCACACCAGCGGCGTCGTCCCATGCGGGGTCGAGCGCAGGGTTGTTGGCAGCGGCCACGGTGAAGCGGGCGTTGGGGTGAGCAGCTTTGGCACCGGTCTCTTTGGCGATCTGGGGAGTCCAGTCCTTGCCTTGCCAGTCGATCAGGTGATCGGGCAGCTTGCCGGTGT
>CAYRBW010000016.1:16413-22359 GCA_964422575.1 uncultured Limnohabitans sp. | reverse complement strand
CAAGGCCGGTTACATCTGGCAGATGGGTGCCCTGGACTTCGCTGGCGGTACCGTGGTACACATCAATGCCGCTGTCGCAGGCTTGGTCGGTGCCTTCATGGTGGGCAAACGCGTGGGTTATGGCCGCGAATCGATGGCCCCTCATAGCCTGACATTGACCATGGTCGGTGCCTCCTTGTTGTGGGTGGGTTGGTTCGGCTTCAACGCTGGCTCGGCTCTGGAAGCCAACGGCTTCGCTGCCCTGGCCTTCATCAACACCTTGATCGCTACAGCGGGCGCTGTGTTGGCCTGGTGTGTGGGTGAAGCACTGATGCGCGGCAAAGCCTCCATGTTGGGTGCTGCTTCGGGTGCCGTGGCTGGTTTGGTGGCCATCACGCCAGCAGCGGGCAACGTGGGCCTGGGTGGCGCATTGATCATCGGCTTCATCGGCGGCTTCGCTTGCCTGTGGGGTGTGAATGGGTTGAAGAAGATGCTGGGTGCAGACGATTCCCTGGATGTCTTCGGTGTGCACGGTGTGGGCGGTATCGTTGGTGCCTTGTTGACCGGTGTGTTCAACTCGCCAGCTTTGGGTGGCCCCAGCGCCGTGGGTGACTGGGTCACAGTGGCCATGGTTACACCCGACGCTTATTCCATCGCTGCGCAAGTCTGGACCCAGGCCAAGGCCGTGTTGCTGACCATTGTGTGGTCGGGCGTTGTCTCGGTGGTCGCATTCAAGATCGTTGACCTGACCATTGGTCTGCGTGTCACCGAAGAGCAAGAGCGCGAAGGTCTGGACATCTCCTCACACGGCGAGTCGGCCTACCACGGCTGATCTGTCGCGGTCACATGGGGGCGGCCAAGCCCTCCTCATCAAAAACCCCGCAATGTTTGCACACTGCGGGGTTTTCTTTTGATTCGGCTGTGCATTCAGGACAGCGCGCAAGTCGTGACGCGTGAGTCGCCGATGTCCAGACTGTGCAGTGCCACAGCCTTGCCGGTGCTTTGCACGGCCGTGTTTTTGACCTGCACGATTTCAGCCACGATGGAGATGGCGATTTCGGCGGGTGTTTTGGCATTCAAGTGCAAGCCAACAGGCCCGTGCAGCCGTGACAAGGCTGAGTCGCTCAGGTCAAAGTGTTCGGCCAGACGCGCCTTGCGTGTGGCTTGGTTGCGCCTTGAGCCCAGTGCGCCAATGTAAAAGGCCTCGGAGTTCAAGGCTTCCATCAGAGCCATGTCGTCCAGTTTGGGGTCATGCGTCAGCGCCACGATGGCCGTGTGGGCGTCGGGGCGAATCTGGTTGACCACGTCGTCGGGCATGCCCATGACGCGGGTCACCTGGGTCATTTGCAAAGTGGCGGCGTACTCTTCGCGGGGGTCGCAGACCAACACCTCAAAGTCCAGCAACTGGGCCATGTGGGCCACGGCTTGACTCAATTGCCCGGCACCAATCAGCAGCAATCGCCAGCGGGGACCGAACAAAGTGGTGAGGGCGAGGCCATCAAACTGCAAAGCTTCGCTGCGTTGGGCATCGCGCAGTTGCACGGTGCCGTCGTTGAGCGAAACCGTGCGCGCCACCAGTTGGTGTGCGCTGGTGCGGGCCAAAACGCTTTCGATCCAGGCGGTGCTTTGCACCGGTTCTTGCACCAACCGCAAGGTTCCGCCGCAAGGCAGCCCAAAGCGGGAGGCTTCCTCTTTGGTGACCCCATAGGCCACCATAGAGGGGTGGGTCAAATGCTCGTATTCACCGGCTTTGATGCGGGCAATCAAATCGTCTTCAACGCAGCCGCCCGAGACTGAGCCACTGACCACCCCGTCATCTCGCACGGCCAACAAGGCACCGGGTGGTCTGGGGGCACTGCCCCAGGTCTCCACCACAGTGACCAGTGTCGCTTTGTGACCAGCCTGCTTCCAGGCCAGCACATCCGACAGGACGCGGAGATCCAGACTTTCCATCTGAGATCCTGTGCGGTTAGGCGGCGCGCAGCGCGTCGGCCGTGATGGGCAGACGGCGAATGCGCTTGCCTGTCAGTGCCGCCACCGCGTTGGCAATGGCCGGTGCGGCCACCGCAGTGCCAGGCTCGCCAATGCCGCCTGGCTTTTCGGTGCTCTTGACCAGCACGATGTCGATTTGTGGTGACTCGTGCATCCGCACAGGCTCGTAGCTGTTGTAGTTGGTCTCTTGCACACGGCCATTTTTCATGGTGATCTGGTGCTTGAGCACAGCGCCTACGCCAAACACAATGCTCGACTGCAATTGCGCTTCCACGGTGTCGGGATTGACCATGTGACCCACGTCGGCAGCCACGGTGACTTTGTGGACTTTGACGCTGCCATCCTTGTTCAGACTGACCTCGGCCACTTCGGCCAAGTAGCTGTCATAGCCTTCCATCAGCGCGATACCGCGTGCGCGTCCGGCGGGCAGAGGCTTGCTCCAACCGGATTTTTCAGCGGCCAGTTTCAGCACGTTGGCAAAGCGTGGCTTGCCTGCCAGCATCTTCATGCGGTAGTCATAAGGGTCTTGCCCGGCTGTTTTGGCCAGCTCGTCGATGAAGCTTTCGTTGGCGAATGCGTTCATGCTGTGGCTCACCGCGCGCCAGTAGCCCACACGCACCCCGGTGTCGTGAATCACCAAGTCGTGCTGGGTGTTGGGGATGTTGTAGCCCGTCACAGCGGCTTCGGCCATGAACGGGTCCAACGTGTCTTTGGGCAAACCAAATGCGCGCTGAGTGACCGACTGCGAGGCCACCTTGAAATGCAGGGCAACAGGGGTGCCTGCCGCATCCAGACCCGCTTTGAGTTGGTTCACACCTGCGGGACGGTAGAAGTCGTGCATCATGTCTTCTTCACGTGTCCACAGCAGTTTGACGGGCTTGTTGACGGCTTTGGAAATTTCAGCGGCCTGCACCACAAAGTCCAACTCCAAGCGGCGGCCGAAGCCACCACCCAAGAAGGTGGTCTTGAGGGTGATGTTTTCGGGCTTGACTCTCAAGGCCGCAGCCACGGCACCTTGTGCACCTTGCTGGAACTGTGTCGGTCCAATCAGCAGCACCTTGTCGCCTTGTACATGGGCGGTGAAATTCATCGGCTCCAGCGGAGAGTGCGATTGCAGGGGGGTGACGTACTCGGCTTCGAGCACTTTGGCTGCACCTTTGAGGGCTGCTGTCACATCACCTTGCGGTTTGGTGATCGCAATGACCTTGCCATTTTTTGCGGCTTGGCGCGTGCCATCGATGACGCTGGTATCACTCAAGGTGGCACCTGCACCTTCGTCCCATTCGACCTTGACGGTTTCGCTGGCCTTTTTGGCGCGCCACCAGGAGTCGGCCACCACGGCCACACCATCGCTGATCTGGATCACGGCTTGCACGCCGGGCATGCCTTTGGCCTGCATGGCGTCAAAACTCTTGACCTTGCCGCCAATGACAGGGCACTGCTGGACAGTGGCGTAAACCATGCCGGGCAACTTGACGTCGATGCCGAATTCGGCCGTGCCGTTGGTTTTAGCCGGTGTGTCCACACGTTTGGTGCGCTTGCCGACCAGTCGGAAGTCTTTGGGGTCTTTGATGGGGGGCTTTTCGGGCACCGAGAGACGCGAAGCCGATTCAGCAAAATAGCCGTAAGTGGCTTTTTTGCCCTTGGGCCCGATCAGCATGCCTTTTTCGGCTTTGACCAAATCACGGTCAACATCCCAATGGGCTGCCGCAGCGGTGATCAGCATCTCGCGAACCTGGGCACCCGCGATGCGGAGTTTTTCCCAACCACCGCGCACCGAGGTCGACCCCCCCGTGATTTGCGCGCCCAGCAAGGCGTTCACGTAGGCCGCGCCAGGTGGGGCGTCAATCACCCGAATTTGGTTCATCTCCACATTCAACTCTTCCGCTACCAGCATGGGCATGGAGGTATGTACGCCTTGGCCCATTTCAGAGTGGGAGCTCAGGATGGTGATGGTGTTGTCGTCGGCAATGTGCACCCAGGCATTGGGTGTGTGCACCGTGCCTGCAGCCATGGCTTGGCCCAAAGTGCCGGGCAAATGCAGTGCCATGAGCAAGCCGCCAGAAGCCGCTGCACTGGTTTTGAGGAAGGAACGGCGGGAGGTTTGGATTTCGTTCATGTGTGTTCTCCGGCGGGTCAAGCTTTGCGCATCATGCTGGCAGCATCTTTGATGGCCGCACGGATACGGGGATAGGTGCCACAACGGCAGATGTTGCCGCTCATGGCGTTGTCGATGTCGGTGTCGCTGGGGTTTTTGTTTTTGCTCAGCAAGGCGGCGGCGCTCATCAGCTGGCCCGACTGGCAATAGCCGCACTGGGGCACATCGTGCTTGATCCAGGCCACTTGCAGAGGGTGGGTGTTGTTCTTGGACAGGCCTTCCACGGTGGCTACTTTTTTGCCTGCGACCGCATTCAGCGGCGTTTGACAAGAGCGCACAGCTTCGCCGTTCACGTGCACCGTGCAAGCGCCGCACAAGGCTGCACCGCAACCAAATTTGGTGCCGGTCATGCCCAGTTCATCGCGCAAGACCCACAACAGTGGGGTATCGGTTTCGGCGTTGGCCTGGGTGGGCTTGCCATTGACTTGGAAATTCACGCTCATCAAAGTCTCCTCAAAGCGGGTTTGTAAGGGATATACACACCATCGTTGAAAGGGGACGGGTTCGTGCTTCGCGTAAACCCTGGTTCGTTCCGTTGGTTGCCCATTTTCCCTTCAAATTTGTCACCTGTGTGCCACCCAAGAAGCGTCTGAATTGACAATGTGTGCCCGCGAACTGAAAACGTCGGGTTCTTTCGGGTTACCAATCGGGGCGTTTGAAATGCTGGTTTCGTTTGCAGAGGCACAATCCAGGGCATCTAATTCAGCTTGAGTTCAGCATGACCTACACTTTGGCCCCTGATTGGCAAGCTTTGACCACCGAACCCGATGGCCTGAGCGAATCGCCGTTTTGGCATCCGCAAGACAACCGCTTGTATTGGGTGGACATCCCCGGTCGGCGCTTGGCGCGTGTGGTGGTCGATGGCTTGCAAGCGCAAGGTGTTGTCGAGTACTGGCCGATGGCCCAAGAGCCCGGTTGCATCGCCCCCGTGCAAGGCGGCGGTTTGGTGATCGCTTTGCGTGACGGGATTTATCTGGCCAAGACCTGGGGCGGTCCTTTGCAGCCGTTGGCTGCCGCGCCCTATGACAGCACCCAACTGCGTTTCAACGATGGCAAGTGCGATGCACAAGGCCGCTTTTGGGTGGGCAGTTTGTACGAACCCAAAGACCAGACGCTGGGCGTTCTGTACAGGTTGGATGGCCACGGTCTGCACGCCATGCAAGCCGGTGTCACCACGGCCAACGGCCTGGCCTGGTCACCCGACGGCCGCACGGCTTATTGGGCTGATACGGCCGCGCACCAGGTCAGGGCGTTTGACTTTGACGCGAGCACTGGCCAACTGAGCACCGCACGCGTGTTCCACCAAATGCCCCCCAAGCCTGTGGCTTGGATCTGGGGTGATGCCGTACCCTATGGCGGTCGCCCCGACGGCGCTGCTGTGGACAGCGAAGGCGGTTACTGGAGCGCTCAATACGAAGGCCAATGCCTGCTGCGCTTGTCGCCCAGCGGCCAGGTGCTGGCCAAAGTACGCACCCCTGTGCCCTGTCCCACCATGCCATGCTTTGGCGGGCCTGACCTCAAGACCCTGTTCATCACCACATCGCGCCAAGGCCGCAGTGCGCAAGAGCTGGCACAGTATCCCGCAGCGGGGTGTGTGTTTGCGATGCGGGTGGAGGTGGCGGGCTTGGGTGTGAACCTTTACCGCGGCTGAGTCGCGCCATTTTCAACACGGCGTGCATTCAAAAAATTCACGCCAGGGCCCAAGACCGGGGGTTACCATCTTGGCCCATGGAAGCTCAACTCAATATCCTCATCGACGCCGTTCGCCAGGCCGGGGCTGAAGGCCGCGTGCTGCGGCTGCGCGGCGGTGGCAGCAA
>CAYRBW010000016.1:0-16403 GCA_964422575.1 uncultured Limnohabitans sp. | reverse complement strand
GGGGCCAAAGCCTCACTGGCGATGTGCTCGATACCCGTGCTTATGCCGGCATCGTCAGTTATGAGCCCAGCGAGTTGGTGGTGACCGTGCGCGCTGGCACACCGTTGGTCGAACTGGAAGCTGCTTTGGCCGAAAAAGGCCAGTGCTTGGCGTTTGAGCCGCCGCACTTCGGCAAAGGTGCCACCGTGGGTGGCATGGTGGCCGCCGGTCTGAGCGGCCCCGCCCGCGCTAGCGTTGGCGCTGTGCGTGACTATGTTTTGGGTGCCCGCTTCATCAATGGCTTGGGCGAACACCTGACCTTTGGCGGTCAGGTCATGAAAAACGTGGCGGGCTACGACGTCAGTCGCCTGATGGCGGGCAGCTGGGGCACGCTGGGCCTGATCACCGAAGTCAGTTTGAAAGTTTTGCCTGTGGCTCCGGCCGAAGCCACGCTGATGTGCGCGGGCCTGCCGCAAAAAACAGCCCTCGATTTGCTGCACCGCTGGGGCGGCCAACCTCTGCCGCTGAACGCCAGCGCTTGGGTGCGTGACACCACGGCCCAGCCCGTGGCGGACTATTTGTTTGTGCGCCTGCGCGGCGCGGTGGCGGCGGTGCAGTCGGCCACGACACGCATAACGGCAGATGCCGTGGCGCAAGGAGCCCAAGTCACCGTGATGAACAACGCCGAAGCCGCGCAAGACTGGCGCGCCAGCGGTGAGCAAACCCTGCAGTTCTTCGATGCACCGTCTCCCGACGCTTGTTTGTGGCGTTTGTCGGTGCCCCAAACTGCGCCGGTGCTGGAGGTGCCCGGTCTGGACCATCCTTCGCCATACATCGAGTGGCAAGGCGCGCAGCGCTGGCTGTGGGCCCCGGCCTCGGCTGCTGTGGCCTTGCGTGAATTGGCGCAATCGGTCGGTGGCCATGCCACCTTGTTCCGTGCCAGCGCTGCGCACGCTCAGCTGGACAAAGCCGCCGGTGTGAACACCCCGCTGGATACCGTGCAACAACGCATTCAGCAGCAACTGCAAAAACAGCTCGACCCGAAGGGCGTGTTCGCCACCGGTCGCATGCATCCCCTCTGAGGCGAACCGTCATGCAAACCCAACTCGCCCCCGAATACCAAAACACCCCCGACGGCCTGGAGGCCGAAGCCATTTTGCGCAAGTGTGTGCACTGCGGTTTTTGCACCGCCACCTGCCCCACCTACCAACTGCTGGGCGACGAACTGGACGGCCCGCGTGGTCGCATCTATTTGATGAAGCAGGTGCTGGAAGGCCAAACACCCACTCGCAAAACCCAGATGCATCTGGACCGCTGCCTGACTTGCCGCAATTGCGAAAGCACTTGTCCCAGCGGCGTGCAATACGGCCACTTGGTCGACATTGGCCGCAAGCTGGTGGATGCCAAAGTCGAACGCCCCGCAGGCGAAAAGCTGGTGCGCTGGGCGCTCAAAGAAGGCCTGCCTTCGCCCCTGTTTGCACCCGCGATGAAGATGGGCCAACTGGTGCGCGGCCTGCTGCCCGACAGCTTGAAGGCCAAAGTGCCCGCGCCGCAAGACGCTGGTGCCTGGCCCACCCGCCAGCATGAGCGCAAGGTGCTGATGCTGGCAGGCTGTGTGCAGCCGAGCATGAGCCCCAACATCAACACCGCCACCGCCCGCGTGCTCGATGCTACAGGCATTCAGGCCGTGACCGCCCCCAAGGCCGGTTGCTGCGGCGCGGTCAAGTTCCACCTCAACGACCACGACGGTGGCAAAGACCACATGCGTGCCAACATTGACGCCTGGTGGCCGCTGGTCGAGAGTGGCAACGTCGAGGCCATCGTGATGAACGCCTCGGGCTGCGGTGTCATGGTCAAGGACTACGGCCATGTGCTCAAAGACGACCCGGTCTACGCTGACAAAGCCGCCCGCATTGGCGCACTGACCCGCGACCTGAGCGAGTTGCTGCCCGAGTTGGTGCCGTTGCTCAAAGACAAGCTCAAACCCGAAGCCCTGCAAACCGCAGGTCTGCAGGCCTACCACCCGCCCTGCACGCTGCAACACGGCCAGCAACTCAAAGGCGGCGTGGAAAAACACCTGACCGATTTGGGCTTCCAGATCAAGGTCACCGCCAACGAGTCCCACTTGTGCTGCGGCTCAGCGGGCACCTACAGCGTGCTCAACCCCGAGCTGTCCAAGCAGTTACGGGACCGCAAATTGGGCCACCTGAACGCGCTGGAGCCGCAAGGTGTGCTCAGCGCCAACATTGGCTGCATCACCCACCTGCAAAGCGGCAGCGGCCTGCCGGTGCGGCATTGGGTGGAGTTGGTGGACGAGGCGTTGAGCGGCGGAGTCTGAGTCCCGGCCCACATTTGCGCTTGGGGTGTTGTAGGCATCCAGGTTTTGATGACGATTTGTGTGAATTACGTAGGCATTTTTGACCCTAGAATGTCTTGCGGCTTCGGTGTATCGAACCGCTCAGGAGGCGTTCTCATGTTCCCCATCGAAATCTGGCTGGCCTACAGCGCTGCGTGTTTGTTGCTGGTGTTATCGCCAGGCCCGGACAACTTGTTGGCCATTGGGCGTGGTCTCAGCCAAGGCAAGCGTGCGGCGATGGTTTCGGGCATCTCATCGGGGACGGGCATTTTGTTTCACGTTGCCGCCGCAACATTTGGCTTGACCCTGCTCATGCAAACTTCGGCCCTTGCGTTTTGGGCGGTCAAGCTGACAGGTGCCGCCTATTTGCTGTGGTTGGGAATCAAGGTACTGCGTTCACGCAACTTGATCAGTTTTGCACCCGCTGCACAGCAACCCCTCTCCACTATTTTTGCGACCGGATTTTTGTCGGCAGCACTCAATCCCAAGCCGGGCTTGTTTGTGTTGGCATTTATCCCTCAGTTTGTCAGCCCGGAGCGCGGCTCGGTGACCACCCAGATGCTGGTTTATGGCGGATGGTTTGCACTTTTGACCGCGGTGGGTTTTGCCTTGATGGGGGTTTTCTCGTCGCGTTTGTCTTCTTGGCTCCGCCAAAAACCCCGCGTCGTGGCAGGGCTCAATGTGGGTGCTGGTGTGGCTTTTGTGGCGTCGGGGTTGTCTGTGGCGGTGCTCAGGCAGAAATAAATGGCCAAGTGATAAATCAGCCTGCTACTTGTTTCAGGGTGCTTAAGGGCTGGCTTCGAACTGGGCCGTGTGCCGCCCGACGGTCAGTGAAATTGCTGCCATAGCCCCCGTCTGAAGTGTTCGCAGTGTGGCGCGAAGTCGGTGGTGTTGGAATCACAGTCGTACAAGGACAGCGAAAGTTTCTGGGCTACATCGGAGCCGTTGCACCAAGATGCGCAGCGTTGGCGTAGGCAGTGAGATCAATCTCACATCCCGTGAAGCTGCGGTGCTTCGGGGTTACGCGCCGTGTCGGGTGTGTCGCCCGTGACGCGAGCTGACGGTCACCCGGCAGCCAACACCCCGGCAATGTCGCCAGCGCCAATCACCTCGACCCCTTCGGCAAAGGGCCAGCGTTGCTGCACCGGGGCGACGATGTAGGTTTTGTCGGGTTGCACGTCCTGCAGGGATTGCCAGAAGCCTTTAGTGACTTTGGGTGCGATGCTGAATTTGATCTCGAATCCGATCTTTCGTTGACCAGATTCCACCACCACATCCAGCTCGGCCCCCACCGCTGTCCGGTAAAACGACAGGCTGGCCCCGGCGGGCAAGTGGGCGGCTATTTGGTCGATGACAAAGCCCTCCCAAGAGGCCCCCGTCATGGGGTGGCCTTGCAAGTCGGTGGCACTGGTCACCCCCAAAAGGCTGTGCAGCATGCCGCTGTCGCGGACATAGACTTTGGGGGCTTTGACCAAACGCTTGCCCAAATTGACGTGAAAAGGTTCGAGTTTTCTGACCAGCAAAGCCCCCACCATGTGATCGAGCCAGCGGTTGACCGTTGGGGCGCTCACGTCCAGTGAGTTGGCAAGGGCCGATGCATTGAACAGCTGACCATGCACATGGGCCAGCATGCGCCAAAAGCGGCGCAGGCTTTCGGCATCCACGCGCAAGCCCAACGCGGGCAAATCGGTGTGCAAAAGGTGGCGCATGAACGCTTCACGCCAGGCCCACGAGGCCTGTGTATCAATGGCCGTAAAGCTGGGTGGAAAGCCGCCGCGCACCCATAGGTCTTGTACTGTGGCGAGGTCTGCGCCCACTTCGTTGACAAGGAGTGGGAACATGTCGATCAGACTCAGCCGTCCGGCCAATGATTGCGATTGCCGCAACAACTCAAAAGAAGCCGAGCCCAGCAGCACGAAGCGCCCGGGGCGACGGTGGCGGTCGATTTCACCGCGCAACACAGAAAACAGCTCCGGCGCATTTTGAACTTCGTCCAGAATGATCAGCTGGTCTGCGTGGGCTTGCAGGAACAGCGGGCCCTCGCCCAGCCGGGCGCGGTCTTGCGGTGATTCTAGGTCCAGATAAATGGCATTGGGATGGGTTTCCAGCAGCGCGCGTGCCAGCGTGGTCTTGCCAATCTGGCGTGGCCCCAAAATGGCGACAGCCGGGCTCCACGACAGATACGCGGTCAAGGTGTTTTGGGCGTTGCGTTCAAACATCCTTGTATTTTAAATATTGTATATTCAAAATACAAGGATTATTATTTTGGCGTTCATCTTGCTGAGCAGGTCTGGGCAGCACCCGTCAGCGCAGAGATGGGCCGATATGATCCACGCTCATGCCGTTTGCAGATGAGCCCCCCTACTTTGATGGGCAAAGCCATACGGCGCAAATCAGGAGAAGTGACATGGCAACCGCCAGCAAAGTTCAGGGCCTCGCATCGTATTTCCCGTCCATTGAAAAACCCTACGGTCAGCCCGTGGCGCATTGGCCGAAGATTTTGGATGACTTGCAGGACCAAAAACACATGGCGCAAGTGGCGCACCTCAAGACCGAGCACGGTCTGGGGCACGGCCATGCCAATGCGCTGGTGGCACACCACCGGGCGCAGACCCCCAGCGCTGCCAAACCCGCCTGAAATCCCGCGCTGAAGAGAAGCCGCAGGCTTCGGCCAGTTGTTCTTGGGTCAGGGCCGGGTGGTGTGCCAGCAGCTCTTGCGCTCGCGCCATGCGCAGTTGTTGTTGGTAGTCCACCACGCTGATGCCGGTGTGTTGCATGAACAGGCGTGACAAATGCCGGGGGCTCACGCAGGCCACTTGGGCCAGCTCGGGCAGTGACCAGCGGCGAGCCGGGTCTTGGCTCAGGCTTTGCGCGATGGCGTCTTGCGCCCGGTGCACCGCCGGGTGCATGTGGTTGCGGTGCGCCAGCCAGGGTGACAGCTGCGGATCATTCGGACCACGGCGGGTGTACATCACCAGCCTGCGCGCCACTTGGGCGGCCAGCGCAGCGCCAGCCACCTGTTCGACGATGTAGAGCGCTAAATCAATGCCGGTGGTGATGCCCGCGCTGGTCAGCACCTGCCCGTCATCCACAAAAATTCGGTCGGCTTGTACCTGAGCGCTGGGGGCCAAGGTTTGCAGGTCGACGATCAGGCTGTGGTGGGTCGTGCAGCGCAGGCCATCCAGTCGGCCCGCCATGGCCAAGAGCAAAGCGCCTGAACAAATGCTGACCAAACGTGTGTCTGTCCGCATGGCGGATTGCAACCAGCGCACCACTTGCTGGGCTGCTGGGGTGGCGTAGTCTTCGCGCTCGTGGCTGTTGCCGGTGATCAGCACCAGGCTGTGCGGGGGCAATTGTTCTGGCAAGGGTTCGAGCCCGGCCAGTTGGGTGCCCAGTGAAGTGCTCACTTCTGGGCGTGGCCCACAGGTGTGCAACACCAGCGGTGCCCCCATGTCGCGCGCCATGCGCAGTGCCTCTGCGGGGCCTGCATAGTCGAGCAGCAATACGCCCGGGGTCACGATCAGGTAAACGGTCAGGGCTTGCATGTCCAGCGCTTCAACAAAGGTTGGCCAAACACGTTCATCAGCAAGCCCAGCATCAGCAGTGCGCCTCCAACCCAGTGCAGCGGCCCAAGTGTTTCGCCAAAGACCAACCAGCCGGTGGTCAGGCCCACCAGCGGTACCAGCAGGGTGAACGGGGCCACGCGGTTGGTGGGGTAGCGGTTCATCAAATATGTCCACAGCCCATAGCCCAGCAGCGTCGCCATCCAGGCCAGGTAGGCCACTGCCGTGAGCGTGCCTGTCGTCAAATGGGTGAGTGCCTGGACGATGGCCTCAGGTCCCTCCAGCCACAGTGACAAGCCTAAAAACGGCAGTGGTGGAACCAGACTGGCCCACACCACGAAGGCCAGTTGGTTCATGGGGCCATATTGGCTCACCAGCCGTGTGACGATGTTGCCGCACGCCCATGACAGCGCCGCCAGCAGCGTGAGCCCAAAGCCCAGTAGGGGCAAACTGGCCCCGGACGCTACCGCGCCATGTGCCACACCGATCAGCACCAGCCCAGCCAGCGCCAGCAAGAGGCCCGCCATCTGATGCGCATGCCAGCGCTCATGTAGCCACCAGCTGGCCAGCAGCAGCGTGAAAAACGATTGCGATTGCAGTACCAGCGAGGCCAGACCCGAGGGCATGCCCACATGAATGGCGCTGAACAAGAAAGCAAACTGCCCAACCGAAATCGTCAATCCATAGGCCAGATACCAGCGTAACGGTACGCGGGGTGCTTTGAAGAGCAGCAAAGCCGGAAAAGCCGCCAGCATGAAGCGCAATGCCCCCAGCAGCAGTGGCGGAACGCCAACGATGCCGATTTTGATGACGGCAAAGTTGACCCCCCAGACCCCGATGACAAGCAGAGCCAGCGCCAGGTCTTTGGGCCGCATAGGCAGCGTGCTCATGCTTTGGCTTCGGCTGTAACGGGTTTGCAGCCTTGCGGCTTGAACACCCGCTCGGTGGATGCGGGGTTGTTCACCAGCTTGGCCGCAGGGCGCACTGGGCGGCGCACCAGTTCACCACCGCAGTTGGGGCAGAGGCCTTGCAGGTGGATGTCAGCGCAGTCGGCGCAAAAGGTGCATTCAAACGAACAGATGCGTGCATCGGGTGCCGCAGGCGGCAAGTCTCGGTTGCAGCATTCGCAGTTGGGGCGCAGTTGGAGCATGGTGGTGTCGTGAAGGGGATTCAAAGGCTGGACAGGCAAGTATCCACGGTGACGATGCGCGCAAAGCGATCGGCCAGAACCAGCTCGGTGCGTGTGGTGATGTCTTGGGCGCTGAAAGTCTGGCCTGTGCCCGTGTGGGTCATGGGGAAGGTCAGGGTCGCCTCGGACACAAAGTCCACCGCATAGCCCAGGTCCGAGGCCACGCGGGCGGTGGTCTCGCAGCACTGCTCGGTGCGGATGCCGCTGATGATGAGGCGCTGCACGCCGCGCCTGCGCAGCCACAAATCAAGCCCGGTGTCGGTGAACGCGTTGTGGGTGTGTTTGGTCAGGGTGACGGCGGGATCTTCGGGCAACCAGTCCAGCGGTTTGATGAGTCCGGACTCGGGATGGAAAGGTCCGGTTTGTCCTTCGTGGTAAATGTGCACCACCGGAACCTGCGCTGCGCGGCAACCCGCATCCAGCCGCAGCAGCGCTTGTTGGAATGGGGTCGTGTCACCAAGTTTCCAAAACGGCATGCGCACGAAGGATTGCTGCACGTCGATGACGAGCAGGGCGGATGGAGTCGGTGTGGATGAGCGGTTCATGTCGGCTTCGGGAAAGTTGTGAAACAGTCTTGGATTGTGCGAATGCAACGCAGAGATGAACAGGGCACCTCAAGACCCAATGAGGACAAAAAAGGACAAGCCTCCTGACACCCCGTTGTCAGTACCCCTGAGGCAAAGTCCTTTCTTGTGCACAGACGGTCTGCGCACACTCAGAGGAAAGACAAAATGCAAAAAGTGATCGATTGGTTTGAGATTCCGGTGAGCGATGTGCCGCGTGCGCAGGCGTTCTACGAGGCGGTGTTGCAAACGGTTTTGCAACGCGAAAACTATGCTGGGTCGGGCATGCAGATGGCGGTGTTTCCGGGCGAAGGCGATTCGGTCAAAGGCGCGTTGATGTCGGGTCACCCGGCTTTGCAGGTGGGCGCTTGCGGCACCTTGATTTATTTGCATGCAGGCGAATCGCTCGATGCGGCGCTGCAGCGGGTGGTGGCCGCTGGCGGGCAAGTGGCCATGGGTCGGGTGGCACTGCCTGAGGGGTTGGGTTTTATGGCGCACATGCTCGATGTGGATGGCAATCGGGTAGGCTTGCACGCTTATGCTTGAGGGCGGTTCGAGTTGCTCAATAGGGGTATTTGCATGGGATTCACGGTAGAAGAGAGAGCGAAATTGTTGGCCATTAAAGGTGTTGGTGAGACGGTTATTTCTCGTCTGGAGCAAATTGGTTTTTCTTCGCTATCGGAATTGGCAGACCAAGATCCTGCGGTGATCACGCGGCAAATTTCCCAAATGATGGGCTCCACCTGTTGGCACAACAGCCCTATGGCCCGGCGTGCAGTGACTGATGTGATTGCATTGGCCATAGATCACGTTCGGTGATGGTTCATGCGCCGCGCTGACCGTCTTTTCCAGATCGTCCAACTCATCCGCGGACGCCGCCTGACGACGGCCCAATGGCTGGCGCAGCGGCTGGAGGTGTCGGAGCGCACGGTTTATCGCGATGTGGCCGACCTGCAATACCAGGGCGTTCCCATCGAGGGCGAGGCGGGTATGGGCTACCGTTTAGGCGAGGGTTTTGACTTGCCGCCGCTGATCTTCACGCCGCAAGAGGCGCAGGCTCTGGTGGTGATGACGCGGGTGGCGCAGCAGTGGCTGGACCCGGCGCTGGCGCGTGCCAGCGAGTCGGCTTTGTCACGTGTGCTCAGTGTGTTGCCCGCAGACCAGCGCCATGCCGCACAGCACACACCGGTGTATTCACCCCCTTGGGGTTTGACAGTCGAGCAGCAACCGCGATTGCAGTTGTGGCGCGAGGCTACACAAAACACCCATAAGCTGGCATTGGTGTACAGCGATGCGCAAGGCCGCATGAGCGAGCGCACGGTGTGGCCCTTGGGCAGTTTTTTCTGGGGCGCGGTCTGGACGCTGGTGGCTTGGTGTGAAAAGCGTCAAGACTTTCGCAGTTTCAGGTTGGACCGCATCCAGTCCATGTTGGCGCTGAGTGATGTATTCAAATTGTCCAATGGACAGCGCTTGATCGATTACCTGCGAAGCCAGGGCGTGGACCCACAAGCCTTGGAGTAAGAAGCAATGAACTATTGGATCGGTGTGGTCAGTCGCTCGCATGTGCTGCGTGGCGTGGCGGCTGGTTTTGCGCAGATGAACCACGGCAAGCAGGCCCCGCTTAAGCGCATGAAGGCGGGCGATGGCTTGATTTATTACTCACCGCGTGAGGCCTATCCCGATGGTGCGCCCTTGCAGGCGTTCACCGCCTTGGGTTTCATCCGCACGGGCGATGTGTATGCGCACGACATGACGCCCGATGGCGTGCCGGGGTTTGTGCCGTGGCGCATCGATGTGGACTACCAGGCGGTGCAAAGCGCCCCCATCAAGCCGCTGATTGCACAGCTGGATTTCATCACCGACAAAACCCACTGGGGTGCTGTTTTTCGCTTTGGGCAAATCAAGATCAGCGAGGCGGATTTCAGGCGAATTGCTGAGGCCATGGGCTGTGACGAGGTGCCAGCATCCGTCCCCCCGTCTTTGCCAAGTCTGGCGCAATCGAAGCTGCCGCTTCAGTCAACGCTGTTCTGAGCCGAGTCAAGCCGCCAGCGCCGCCTCAATGTCCTTGGCAATTTTCTCAGGCGCGTCTTGCGGCGCGTAGCGCTTGATCACGCGCCCGTCCTTGCCAACGAGGAACTTGGTGAAGTTCCATTTGATGCCTTTGCTGCCCAAAATACCGGGCGCTTCGGCCGTGAGCCATTGGTACAGGGGGTGGGCACCGGCACCGTTGACCTTGATCTTGCTCATCATCTGAAAGCTCACGCCGTAGTTCTTCTGGCAGAAGTTGGCAATTTGTGCGTCATCGCCCGGGTCTTGGCTGGCGAACTGGTTGCACGGGAAGCCCAGCACCACCAGGCCTTTGTCGCCATAAGTTTGGTGCAGTTTTTCCAGCCCGGTGAATTGGGGTGTGAAGCCGCAGGCACTGGCGGTGTTGACGATCAGCATCACCTGGCCTTTGTATTGGCTCAGGGCCACGGCTTGGTTGTTGATGCTTTGGGCTTCAAAATCGTAGAGGCTCATGGTGTGTTGTCCTGGAATGGATGTCGGGTAAGGATAGGCGAAGGATCTAGCTTGCCTGCAAGTGAATGCCCGCAGGCGGCCAAGGGCTGATCGCTGTGATCGCTGCACTGCGGGCAAACATGCGTGCTCAGTGGGCTGTTTTGCCTGGCAGCACCACCGACAGCAAAGCGGCCAGCAAGATCAGTGAGCCACCGACCAGTGTGCGGCTTTCCCAGTCCGATGCACCGAGCAGGACCGAAGACACGCTGGCAAACAGCACTTCGGACAGCATGACCAGCGCCGTGGTGTGGGCTGCCAGGCGGGCCGCACCGTATTGCAGTGCCAGGTTGCCCAGCAAGAACGACAGGCACAGCAAGGCGATATAGGGCAGCCATGTCCAGACAGGCGCTTGCCCTGCATGAACCACCCCGGTCGCCAGACCGACCACCGCCGCCAAAGTGGCCATGACCGCGCCACCGCCAAACATGGCCAGTGTCCGCGAAGCGCTGGGTGTGTCTTTGAGTTTGAGCAGCAAGGCGTTGGTCACAGCGAAGGTGAAGCCACTGGCCAAAGCCAGCGCATCGGCCAGGCTTTCGGGGACTGGCCATGGCGTTTCGGGTGTTTTGAGCACGATGAACAGACCCAACAGCGCCAGTGCCAAGCGCATGAACGCCATCGGGTTGGGCTTTTCATCCAGCAGCCACCAAGCGATGAGCACCGACCAAGCGGGCATCAGGTAAAAAAGCAAAACCACGCGCACCACGTCGCCCACGGTGACGGCCCAGTTGAAGCCCACATTGGTCAAGCCAGAAGCCAACAAAAGTGCCCACAAGCCAGGGTGCTGCCGCCAGCGCACCCGTTGGCCTGTCTTCCAGAGCCACAAGGCGATGGACACAAACACAAAGGCGTAAACCACTGCAGTGGCCCACAGCGGGTGCAGACCTTGTGCTTCGAGTTGTTTGAACGGCCACCAACACACGCCCCACGCGAAAGCGTTGAACAGCAGCCCGGCCACGGCCAGGCTTTTGGGAGATGGTTGGCCCATGAAAGAGTGGGTCAGGAGGGATCGTTGGGCTTGTCTGAGGCGGCACTTTGGCGCTTGCGCCACCAGCGCCAGCCCAACCAAACCACACCCAAACCCAGCAAGGCAAAGATGCCGTGCTGGAACTGGCGCAACACCGAGAACATCCAGTCCCAGTTTTGCGCGCCGAAGTAGCCCAGGTACACCCAGATGGGCACGCTGATCAAGGCGGCAAAACCATCCATGAAAAACCAGGTCGCAAAGCTCACCCGGTGGCTCATGCCGGCCGAAAAGAACACCGGTGTGCGCAGGCCAGGCAGGAAGCGGGCCACAAACATGACCCATTTGCCGTATTTGTGGAAGGCGTCTTGTGCACTGGCAAAGCGCTCGGGGGTCAAAATTTTGCGAAAGCCGGGCAGCTGCGAGATGCGTTGTCCGTACAGGCGACCCAAAGTGAACATCAGGCCGTCACCAATCATCACGCCCGCCATGCCCACGGCAAACATGGTGTGCACATCGGCGTGGCCGAGCCCCGCGATCACGCCGCCCGTGACCAAGGTTACATCTTCAGGCACAGGAATACCAAAGCCACAGATCAACAGCATCACGAACACAGCCAAATAGCCGTATTCGGTGAAGATGGGCATCAAAAACTGAAAAACGTCCATGGATTACAAGGTTCAGCCAGCGCCTGAGCGGTTCAGGCGGAATGCGTGGGGTTAACAGGCAGCGGGCCAGTGTAAAGCATTTGAAAGCCCTCCCGCAGGCCCGGGCGAGCGGGTATTCCCGGGTGACTTTGGTGCTCGGGGGCGGGGTGAATCGAGGGCCCATTGCTGGCACACTTGGCGTTCCCATTTGTTGAGTTCAAGCCCCACATGCCCCGCCCCATACTTGCCACCATTCACACCACTGCACTGCGTCACAATTTGGCGCGCGCCCGTTTGGCCGCACCCGACGCGCAAGCCTGGGCGGTCGTCAAGGCCAATGCCTATGGGCATGGCATTGAGCGGGCCTTTGAGGGCTTGCGCGGGGCAGATGGCTTTGCCTTGCTGGATCTGGCCGAAGCCGAACGCGTGCGTGCGCTGGGCTGGCGTGGCCCGATCTTGTTGCTCGAAGGCGCTTTTGAGGCGCGTGATTTGGAGCTGTGCTCGCGCCTGCACCTGTGGCACACCGTGCATTGCGACGAGCAGATCGACATGCTGGCGCTGCACAAGACACACGAGCCGCACCGGGTCTTCCTTAAACTGAACTCCGGCATGAACCGGCTGGGTTTTGCGCCGCAGCGTTATCGCTCGGCCTGGACGCGTTTGAACGCTTTGCCGCAGGTGGATGAAATTTCGCTGATCACGCATTTCAGCGATGCCGATGGCCCCAAAGGCATTGCCGAGCAGATGGCCCGATTTGAAGAAGCCACCCGCGACCTGCCCGGTGAGCGCAGTGTGAGCAACAGTGCCGCCACTTTGCGCCATGCGCACGATGCCGCCGTGAAAGCCGATTGGATTCGTCCCGGCATTGCCGTGTATGGCAGCGCCCCGGATTTTCCTGAGCACAGTGCTGCGCATTGGGGCCTGCAGCCCGCCATGAGCCTGAACGCCAAGATCATCGCCGTTCAGCGCATTGGAGCCGGTGAGAGCGTGGGCTATGGCTCCAGCTTTGTTGCTGACCAAAGCATGTGCATCGGCGTGGTGGCCTGTGGTTATGCCGATGGCTATCCGCGCATTTGCCCGACGGGCACGCCGGTGTTGATCGATGGTGTGCGGGGCCGCACCGTGGGCCGCGTCAGCATGGACATGCTGACCGTGGACCTGACAAACCTGCCCGATGCGGGCGTGGGCAGCACGGTGACCCTCTGGGGCAAGGCGGGCAAGGGGGCGGTGCTCGGCATTGACGAAGTGGCCCAGGCAGCGGGCACTGTGGGCTATGAGCTGATGTGTGCGCTGGCGCAACGTGTGCCGGTGGTGGTTGAAGACTGAAGTTGCGTGGGCTCAAGGCACCAGAGCCAGGAACAGGAACGCGACAAAAATCACCAAGTGCACAGCCCCTTGCATCATGCTGGTTCGGCCATGCGCCAGGGTGATGCTGCCGACCATGAAAGTCAGCACCAGCAGCACCAGGTCCTTGCTGTCCAGCCCCAAAGTCAGCGGCAGATCCAACCAGACGGCCGCGACCACCACCGCCGGAATCGTCAGGCCGATGCTGGCCAAGGCCGAGCCCAGTGCCAAGTTCAAACTGGTTTGCAAGCGATTGGCCTTGGCCGCACGCAGAGCGGCCAGGGTTTCGGGCAGCAGTACCAACAAGGCGATGGCAATGCCCACCAAGGTCTGAGGTGCATGCCACGCGCGCACGGCCGCTTCGATGTGGGGCGACAACTGCTTGGCCAGTCCCACAACGGCCACCAGACAAGCCAACAAGGCCAGCAAGCTCAACCACGCCTGCAGCGGGCTGGGGGGGGCCGCATGGGTCTTGGCATTTTCTGTGGCGTCCTCGGGCAGAAAATAATCGCGGTGGCGAATGGTCTGGAAGAAAGTGAAAGCGCACCACAGCGCCAGTGAAGAGGTGGCCACAAACACCAGTTGTGAGGTGGTGTAGGTGCCTTCAGGCGAGCTGGTGGTGAAGGTCGGCAGCACCAGGGACAGTGTGCTCAGGGCCAGCAGGGCCGCCAGCGCCGGGCCAATGCCTTGAACGCGAAACACCTGTTCCTTGTGGTGCCAGCCACCCACCAGCAATGACAGGCCCACCACACCATTGCAGATGATCATGATCGCGGCAAACAAGGTGTCACGGGCCAGGCTGGCAGTGCCACTGTCGCTGACCAGCATGAATGACAAGATCAGTGCCACTTCGATGATGGTGACGGCCAAGGCCAGCACCAGTGTGCCCAGGGGTTCACCCGTCCGATGGGCCACCACTTCGGCATGGTGTACCGCCGACAGCACCGCCATCATCAGCATCAGGCACAGCAACACCAAGCTGGCCGAGGGCCACAGTTGTTCGAGTGCATTGGCACCCGCCAGCACGGCCAAAGCCAAAAGAGGAACAAGTGAATGGTGCAAGGACATGGTGATTGTGGTGTGTCGGCTCCAGGACAGGGGACGGGCGCAAGGTGGTCGACAATGAACCATGACCAGCCGTTCGCAACGACACGCCCCATCCCGTCAGCAACTGGCTCTGTTTGCAGCCTTGGTTTTGATTGTCATCTGGGGCGTCAATTTCACGTTGCAGAAATACCTGTTTGGCCTGATATCACCGGGGGGCTTTCTGTTGGCGCGCTACCTGATCATGCCCGTCTGTGCGCTGTTGATGATGCGCTGGCGACTGGGCATGTGGTTGCCGCCTGTCAGTCGTTCCGACTTGCGCCAGTTGGCTTGGCTTGGATTTGTGGGCCACTCCCTCCACGTGGGCATGGTTTCGTACGGCATTCATTGGTCGACCGCCTTTTCCAGCTCTGTGATCTTGGCCTGTGGTCCTCTTTTTACGCTCATGATTTTGCGCTGGAAGGGCCTCGAACGCCTGCTGCCGACGCAGCTCACCGGGGTAGCGATTGCGTGCATGGGTGTGCTGATGTTCCTGTCTGACAAGTTGCTGGGCGGTCAATGGCGTGCGGGAGGTGGTGATCTTTTCCTGTTGGTGGCGGCAAGCTTTTTTTCTTACTACACCGTGGGGGCCAAGCCCGTGATCGAGCGCTTGGGTTCTGTGATCACCATGGGTTACGCCACGCTCTTGGGTGGTGTGCCAGTGCTGTTGTGGGCCTTGCCCGGCGCCACCGAAGTGAATTGGGGTGCCTTGTCTGCTTGGGACTGGTTGGGCCTGTTTTGGTCGGTGGTGGTGTCGGCCTTTGTGGGCTGGCTGGCTTGGGGCTGGATCAATTCGGTGCGTGGTGTGGCCAGCACCGCGCCCTTGATGTACCTGATGCCGCCTGTGGCTGGCTTGTTTGCCTGGGCACTGTCGGGCGAGCACTACACCTGGATCAAGATCGGCGGGGCGGGGGTCACGCTCTTGGGTGTGGCGCTGGCGCAGTACGCCGGGCAACTGAAATGGCGTCTGCGCTGAGTGGCGCAGCTCAGGCTTTGAGCCAAGTGTCGTAAGCCGTCTTGCAGATCAAGGCCAACACCACCCAAATGAACACATGGCGCACAAAGCCTGCGCCGTGCTTGAGGGCCAAACGGGTGCCGATCAGGCTGCCCACAATATTGGCCGCGCCCATGGCCAGCGCCAGGTGCCACCAGACGTGGCCTTTGACAGTGAACAAAACCAAGGCAGCCAGGTTGGTGGCCACGTTGATCATCTTGGCTGCGGCTGAGGCGTTCAAAAAGTCGTAGCCCAGCACCCGCACATAGGCAAACACCAGAAAACTGCCGGTGCCGGGGCCAAAAAACCCGTCGTAAAAACCGATTGCCAAACCGATGCCAGCGGCGATCCAGGCTTCCTGCGCCCCGGCAAAGCGCGGCGCGTGGCTGCGGCCCAGGTCTTTTTTGATCAGGGTGTAGAGCAGCAACACAGCCAGCAGCACAGGCAGCAATCGGCGAAACAAGCTGGGGTCCACTTGTGTGACCACCCAAGCCCCCGCCAGCGAACCCACAAGACCCGCGCCTGCCGCCGGGAGCAAGGAGCGCCAGGGCATCATCACTTGGCGGCTGTACTGCACGGTGGCAAAGGCGGTGCCCCAGATCGATGCGCTTTTGTTGGTGCCAAACAAGGTGGCAGGTGCTGCGCCGGGAAAGGTGGCAAACAAGGCTGGCAGCAAGATCAAGCCGCCGCCGCCCACGATCGCATCCACCAAGCCTGCCAGCAAGGAGGCCAGCGAAACAATCAGTAATTCCATGCGGACGATTGTGGCATCGAGGTCGGTCACGGCCTGTCGCCATGGGTGAGCAGCAGGCAAAAAAAAGCGCCGCTTGCGCGACGCTAGGGAAATCACACCTCGTTCGGATGTTGGTTCGTGTTCTTGATTTAGGCTTGTCTGTCTCCTCGGCCCTCGGGATGCAGATACTGCTTTGCATCGAGTGGATGAAATGTAAGTGAATAGACCCTGCCTTTTCCTCAGGGATTTCCCGATTTTGGGGAAATTCCTGCCTCGAACCGTCCTTGGGCTGACTCAAAAGAACGATGCACGGGACGTGGATCGCTCAGCTCGGCACACGGGCAGCGGCATCTTCGGCAATCCACTGCGCGGCTTTCTCCGCAATCATCAAGGTCGGGCTGTTGGTGTTGCCGCTGGTGATGGTGGGCATGA